>CANPVY010000108.1 GCA_947581845.1 uncultured bacterium
AAGCGCCGTAACCGACTATGCCTGCCATATCTCCTCCTCACGGGCAGTCTGTTCCAAAACGGGACAAGCCGTCTCTGGTCGCGAGTAGAGTATAGTGTCCGGCATTCGGCGACCAGGGGTGGTGTCTCTCGTCGACGTGTCGGGCACCCCGGGTGGCTCGAGGAGCCTCTTTTGGCGGCCGGACCTGGCGGTTCGGGGTGAAGTTGGCAAGAAACGCGCCGCCGCGCAGGTGGCCGGCGGGCGCCTGCGGCAATAGAATCGGTCAGGTGGAGGGGGATGTTGGTGGGGCGGCCCAAGAGGAGCGCGCGCAGCAGAGACCAGACTTCTGAGGTGGGCACGATGCGGATCTCGGGGTTCTCCTTCGCCAGGAACGCGGTGAAGCTCTACTACCCGATCAAGGAGGCGATTCTCTCTATCCTGCCGATCGTGGACGAGTTCGTCCTGGCGCTGGCCGAAGGCGATCCCGACGACTCGACCCGCGAGCTTGTGGAGTCGATCGGAGACCCGCGCGTCCGGATCGTTGAGGCCATCTGGGATGAAGAGTCGGGTGCACGCGCCTACAGCCAGCTGACCAACGTGGCGCTGGACCAGTGCGGTGGCGACTGGTGCTTCTACGTGCAGGCAGATGAGGTCGTGCACGAGGACGATCTGCCCGTGATCCGGGCGCGCTGCGAGCAAGTGCGCGACGATGGCCGCGTGGAAGGCCTATTGTTCGAGTACCTCCACTTCTTCGGCGACTACGAGCATTACCAGACCAGCAACGGCTGGTACAGGAAGAAGATCCGCATCATCCGCAACGGGCTGGGCATCAGATCGGTGAGGGATGCCCAGTCTTTCCGCTATCCCGATGAGCGCAGGCTCACTGTCGCTCACTCGGGCGCGCGGATCTTTCACTACGGCTGGGTGCGGCCTCCCCACTACATGCAGGCCAAGAACAAGGAGTTCCTGGCTCACCGCAGAGGCAGGGAGGCCGTGGAAGCGCTGTTCGAGGGGGTCACGGAGATGGACTACGGCCCACTGGACCGGCTGGCGCTCTACGAGGGGACGCACCCGGCGGTGATGGGCGAGCGGATCGCGGCGATGGATTGGCGTGACAAGCTGAGAACCGTGGATCCGCCGGGGTTGCGGCGGCGCGAGTTGCACAAGGACGAGCGCCCGAAGTATCGGATCCTATCGGCGATCGAGCGCTGGACGGGGCTCGATCTCAACCACAAGAACTTCGGAAGGGTGATAAGGGTCTAGGCTCGTCCCTCGCGCTGCTCCAGATACCGGGCAGCTCGCGCCCGCAGCCTGGACAAGCCCCGCCGTTCCCGCTCAGCTCATCCCGGCGGACGAAGGGGCCGATCCGCTCGATCAGCAGGCGGTTGCAGTCCGGACAGTAGGTGTTCTCGAGACCGTCCACCATGCCCGGCAGGTTGCCGGCGTAGACGAAGTTGAGGCCGGCGTGGCGTCCGATCTCTGCCGCGCGCTTCAAGTCCTGAGGACTCGTGTCTGCGGTGTCGCGCATCTTGTAGTCGCGGCGGAAGGCGGTGACATGCCAGGGGATGTCGGGTGAGACGGAGGCGATGAAGCCAGCGGTCTCGCGGAGCTCAGCGTCCGAATCGTTGAAGCCAGGGACGACCAGTGTGACGATCTCGACCCAGAAGCCCCGCTCGTAGACCAGACGGATGGTGTCGAGAACGTGAGCGAGCACGCCGCCCAGCCTGCGGTAGTTGCGGTCACTCATGGTCTTGAGATCGATCTTGAACACGTCGAGCCACGGCTGCAGGTAGTCCACCACCTCCGGGGTCCCGTTCCCGTTCGAGACGAAGGCCGTAAGGAAGCCATCTGCCCTCGCCTGCTTGAAAATCTCCACTGCCCACTCCGTGGTGATGAGCGGCTCGTTGTAGGAGGAGACGACCAGCCGGGCGCCGTGCCGCTGCGCGAGCTTCACGATCCCGTCGGCCGTCACGTCCACGGGGCGTATACCCGCCTGCTCGTCACGCAGCGCCTGCGAGGTGAGCCAGTTCTGGCAGTAGTCGCAGTGCAGGTCACAGCCCAACATGCCGAAGGTGAGCGCACCCGATCCCGGAAGGACGTGAAAGAGCGGCTTCTTCTCTGTTGGATCGCACTGCAAAGCGACCACATAGTTCCACGGGACCTTCAGCGTACCGCCGTCGTTGAAGCGGACCCGACAGACGCCACGGCGACCCTCTCGGATCAGGCAACGCAGGGCGCAGGCGTGGCAGCGCAGCGCGCCGTCCTCCCGGCGCCTATACAGCTCACCGGGCCGGGTGCGGCTATCGAGTACGTCAGCTAGCGTCGTCGCCAAGGTGTCACCTCAGAGGGTACTTTACACGCTCATGTCGACATTGGCCAGGTCAGGGAGGGCGAGGGTTCGCGTTGTGGGAAGTGAGAGAAAGGAGAGGAACAGTGGGAGAGTACGATGCCTCGACCTACGGCGAGCACATCGCGGAGGTCTACGACGACTGGTACGTGGGACTGGAGCTGGATGTAGTGGTCGAGCGTCTGGCGGAGCTGGCCGGGCCGGGGCCTGTCCTCGAGCTCGGCATCGGTACCGGGAGGGTCGCGCTGCCGCTACAGGAGCGGGGCATCGAGGTGCACGGGATCGATGCCTCACCGGCGATGGTGGCGCGACTGCGTGCCAAGCCGGGCGGCGATCGCCTCGCGGTGACCATCGCGGACTTCGCCGATGTGGGCGTGGTCGGCGAGTTCTCGCTCATCTTCATCATGTTCAACACGATCTTCGCGCTCACCAGCCAGCAGGATCAGCTACGCTGTTTCGGGAACGCGGCCGCCAAACTCGCGCAGGGCGGAACGTTCGTCTTCGACGCCTTCGTTCCCGACCTCGGCCGCTTCGATCGCGGGCAGCGTCTCGCGCTGGAAGCTATCGAGTCCGACGGTCTGCGGGTGGAGGCTTCGCGGCATGACCCGGTTCACCAGCGTGTGGTGACCCGGCACGTGCTCGTGTCCGAGCAGGGTATCAGGTTCTATCCCCTGGTGACGCGCTACGCCTGGCCCTCGGAGCTGGACCTGATGGGCCGCCTGGCGGGCCTGCGGCTGCGGGAGCGCTGGGGCGGCTGGCGGCGCGAGCCGTTCACGGCGGCCAGCACCTCGCACGTCTCGGTCTACGAGCGTGCGGCGGACTGAGGCCCCTGCCCAGGCGAGTTGCCGACAGCGGTCCAGGCCGGCAGAACCACGAGCGCGGCGGCGGCGACCACCAGCACGGCGAGCACGTAGAGCGGTTCGCGGTAGAGCGGGTCTGCCACCGTGAAGAAGGGGTCGTGCGGAATCCAGCCCAGAGCCTCTGCGCCGACCATCGCTGTGCAGGCCGCGGTCGCCAGCACAGATCCCACCCTGCCGGCTTTGCCCGGGTAGAGCCGGTTCAGTTCGAGCGTTGGGTAGAGCAACAGCAGGATGGTCAGCCAACCGGTCCCGCCCAAGCGCTGCATGAGCAGAACGATCGCCGAGGTCTCATAAAGGAAGAAGAAGAGACGGAGCAAGACTGACAGGCAAGCGGATCCTCCCTGCCGCGGCTCCAAGCCGATGAAGAGCGCCGCGACCACGAGCCAGGTGCCCAGGATCCAGACCGCCACCAGGTCGATCGGCGGGTTGAGCCCGAAGCGGATGGCCGCCAGGGTGAGAAACACGAGGGCGAGGGCGATGCGGTATCGAATCATCAGCTGGGTCCGCCGCCACGATAGGCGGCGGCGCAGGCTCAAGCAAGAGCGGGGTCGACGGGGGCCTGCCGCGGGGGCCCGGTGGCCACAATCTTGCAGCCTCCCCCGGAAGTGAGTATTCACTACTAACCCTCCAGCAGGGGGGTTGATTCGGGTAGCAGACGCTAATTGCTTTGATTTCAATGCAGACGGGGCCACACAGATCGGCGCGTGCTCGCGCGGCGAGACCGGCCGGAGTGGGTTTGGACGGGGCAGTATGTCCCGAACGGAGCATCCGTGAGTAGCCCGCGGCCCTTGCCGGTTCCCCGCGTGGTGGTGGGGGAACGACCACGCCTACACAAGTCTCGCAGCGAGCGGCGGGCGGAGATCGTGGAGGCGACGCTGGGAATCATCGCCGAGAACGGCGTGCATGCGTGGACCACCTCGGCCCTGGCGCAGCGTGTGGGTGTCTCGGAGGCCACGCTGTTCCGTCACTTCGCGTCAAAGGACGAGATCCTCTCCGAGGCCGTGCGCCAGATGGCGGAGACGCTGCGACAGCGTCTGGCGGATTTCCGGGGGAATGGCGGCGCTTGGGAGGAGTTGTTGGGTCTGGTGATGAACGTGCTGTCGTTCCTGGAGGAGGCGGGCGGTGCTCCGCTGCTCATTCTGAGCGG
>CANPVY010000109.1 GCA_947581845.1 uncultured bacterium
GGTATTAGCAATGGATGTTGATTGAGGGGCTGATATTGTGTGGTCCCTCCGTCTGTTGGCCCGCCGAATTGGAATCGATCGCACGCATAAGCGGAGGCTTGATGTCACGATCGCCTCAACGGGCTCGTGAGGCCGTATTCAAGAAGGCCGCAGGCGCCCTCGACCTCGACACCGACGAGCTGGCCGCGCGCTGGGCCGAAGCCTATCGGCAGCGTCTCTCTGAGAGCGGCGAACCGTTCCCTTTCGAGCAGCTGGAGGAGGATGTCGAGGCGCTGGTGAGGGGCGTGGCCTCTGTGCTGCAGGATCCCTGGAACTACCGCAGCTTCTTGGGCACGGGCGAGCACCAGTGCATCGGCCGCCGCATCGCCGAGAAGCACGTGGAGGCTGGCGGATCGCTGACCAGCGCGCTGGAAGCCTACATGCGGCTGCGCCAGGAGTTGATTCTGGCCTCCCGGGACGTCATGCGGGAAAGCGACCGCCCCTTCTTCGACCTGATGACACGGCTGACTCGCTGTATCGACCGGATCCTATTCGCGATCGCGGAGGGCTATTTCGCCGCCTTTCAGGCGGAGATCGAGAAGCAGGCGCTCATGGACGCGTTGACGGGTCTCGGGAACTCGCGCCGCTTCCGGGAAGCGCTGGCCGCCGAGCTGAAGCGTAGTAACCGAACCGGTCGACCCTTCTCGATCGTGTTCGTGGACGTGGATGACTTCAAGGACATCAACGACAGGATCGGGCACGTAGAGGCGGACTATACCCTGACGGCGATCGGCCGCGCGATTTCCGCAGAGCTGCGGGGCAGCGATCTCGTCTGCCGTTGGGGCGGCGATGAGTTCATCATCCTGCTCCCGGAGACGGATCGCAGGGAAGCAGGGATTCTGGCTGAGCGCCTGAGGGCTGAGGTGGCCGACTGCCCTAAATGCGCCGGCGCCACCATCTCACTCGGTGTGGCGTGCTATCCGAGCGATGGAAGGGACTATGACAGCTTGGTGGCGAACGCCGACCGCGCCCTCTACGCGTCCAAGCACCGTGGCAAGAACGTGGTGACGCAGAGCACCGACGGGAAAGGCCGCCGGACGTAGCACGGCATCCGCAGCCCCTCTCAGACTCGCTAGCGCTGCTCTTCCCGTACCAGCCTCATTCCTGCTTCGATCATCTCGAATTTGAGCTTGTCTGCGAGGCGGAGCGCCAGCTCGTACGCGGGATGGTCCGTCGGCACCAGACGATCGTAGAACGAGGAAGCCTGCGCTCCCGTCCCCGGGGGTCGGTTGGGCTGGTAGTAGGCCGCGATCGACACCGTACGCACGCCCCGCTCCCCCTCGGTAACCTCGAAGCGGTACTGCACCTCCCGCTCCACGGCCGGATAGCTCCTGGCGCCGAGGAACTCCCACGCCGCGATATCCACCCAGACGGTCTCGACGTAGCCACCCGGCACGACCTGCAGCGTCGGGAGTCCATTGTCGGAACAGACCCTCGCCACCATGCTCACGACGTCCGGCGCGGTGGCGCCCCTGAAGCGGATCTCAATGGGGTTCCTGGCGTCCGCGGGCAGCAGCTGGCTCCTCGTGGGGCTGCAGGCCGCAGGTAGAGCCAGGAGGGCCAGGACCGCGGCAGAGCGAGTGATCATACCTCCTCCTGGGTTCTGTTGAGTGCTCGAGCCTGATGAACGCTGCCAGCGGGCCGCAACGGCTGGCCTAGATTGGAACCTGGCGTGGCGGCGCGCGGTCGCGCAAGCTGGGGGCTGGGTAAGGCGGCGGTCTTGGAGGCCGGACGGCGGGCTGAGCCGGGCAGCTATTGCCAAGCGTGCGGGGCGTGCGTTATACTAAGCCTACCTAGTATCAGTCCTGAGAATAGGCCCGGGATCAAGGCTCTTTTGTGACTATTTGCCCCGTCCCGCCGGGTACGGGGAGCGGCAATATCTATAAGCTTCTGTCTTACAAGAGGTTCGCTGAGTGGGCTCAGGTGGCGCGGGGAATGCCGAACGGCCGCGATGAGCCGGCATCGAGAGGGACCTTCAGCGCGAACATCATTGCACTGGGAGGCGATCTGTGAGCGTACGAGCGGAACCCAAGCGAGGGTGGGCGCTCTTGCGGGCCCTGCCACTGGCCATGCTGCTGGGGCTGGTGGTGGGCTTGCAGGCCGGCTGTGTCAACGAGGACCAGGTGTTCGTTGACCGTGCGGCGTTGAACCTGCCTTCGGACACGCTCTTCAACTTCCTGGGCTACGTGGATCGGGAGGACACGCTGACATTCTGTGGCAACTGCCACGCGACCTTCCAGGCGAGTTGGAAGGAGACGGGCCATGCGGGTGCCTGGGATGGCCTGCAGAATAGCGGTCACCCGGCGCCCTACTGTGAGGCGTGTCATACGGTCTCGCAGCTCGGCAACACGCTGGTCGACTCGGCTGGCTGGCCGCTGACCCAGGACGAGCGGTACCTCGACGTGCAGTGCGAGTCGTGCCACGGCCCGGGCTTCGCGCACGTGCAGGATCCGCTGACGGCGGTCCCGCTGGCGTCGATCGAGGCGGGTGCGGAAGCGACGGTGGGCTGCGGTGAGTGCCACAATGGGGCGCATCACCCGTTCGTCGAGCAGTGGGCGATCTCGCGCCATGGTACGGTGCCAGCCTGGGAGGAGAGCTCGACAGTGCTGAGGCTGAGCAGCTGCAGGGCGTGCCATGAGGGCAGGACAGCACTGGCGAACAGCTTCTACGAGCCCTCGGATTACCTCGAAAAGGAGGATGCGGAGGCCAACCAGCCGATCGTCTGCGTCGTCTGCCACGATCCGCACGGCACGGATGTGGAGGGCAACCTGCGGGCCTCGATCTCGATGGCGAGCACGGACAACCTCTGCGTGAGGTGTCACTCGAATCAGGGTGTGCCGCCGAACGAGCACGGCCCACACGCGGCGCAGGGGCTGCTGGTGCTGGGTGAGAACGTGGGCTGGCTGCCGCCTGACTTGGAGATTCCTGATCCGACGCACGCCGACAACGAGAACCTGTGCGCGAGCTGCCACCTGGCCACCTTCACGGTCGAAGATCCTGCCTTCACCTCGGTTGGGCACACCTTTGCCGCGATTGCTTGCTTGGATGAGCAGGGCAGACCGACGACGGGTGGTGACTGCGACGTCCGCGATCGCGACTTCCGGGCCTGCGCCGAGTGCCACGTGGACGAGGTCGTGGGGCGGGGGCTGTATCAGAGCATTAAGGCCGAATTGAACGGGTTGCTCGACCAGCTGTGGGACGACGACAACGGTGACTGTGTCATGGACACGTTCGGGGTGGACTTCGGCCTGCTGCCGCTGGTCCTCCAGCAGCTGTATCCCGACACGACCGAGCTGGATCCACGAGACGGCGTCGTGACCGTGGCCGAGGGTGCCTACTGGAACGCGCAGCTCGCCTTCACGTCGGACCGGACCTGCTTTGAGGAGGCCTATTTTTACGCCGGCCTGGCCGGTGAGGACACGATCCCTGGCACGAGCACGACGGCTGTCGATGTCGGGGCGCACAAAGCCAGCGGCGACGGGGTCCACAACCCGGCCCTGCTGGTGGCGTTGCTCGAGGCATCGATTGACGCAGTGATCGGTTACTACAGTTTGCCGTAGTCAAGGGCGAGTGAGCAGCTTGCGACTGCCGCCTGACCCGTTGCGCCTGGGGATGGTACTCGTGCGCCTGGCTCACTCTGGCCCAAGCTTGCGCCCACCAGGAAACCGGGATTCGGGAGGAGAACAGTGAGGGTCTCAGGCCTATCTCCGACGCGGGTCGGGGTCCGCCTCCACGGCTGCAGGACTGCAATCGCGTTCCTCGCCCTCGCCGCGATATGGGGTGGCTGGGCAGCCTCCGGCCTGCATGCGCAGCAGTGGCGGGCTCGTGCCGCCACCCGCATCCAGTACGTGGAGGGGCGGACGCTCGTGCTCGATAGCGTTCCGGTGGCGCAGGTGGCAGGTAGTGGTCCACAGCGCCAGTTCGGGGAGATACTCGTGTCCTGCACGCCAGGTGCCGAGTACTGTTACTACTATGGGTCGGGCGACGAGATTTCCACCGTCCCTACATTCGTGGACCTCGACCTGAGCGTCTTCGACCTTGGGGTTGAGGGACTGCGCTTCTATGCAAGCACCCGCTTCCGGAGCGCGTTGGGTGCCGCTGAGGAGAAGTTCTGGCCGCGTACGGATGAGAACGTCGAGCTGCTGGCCGCCTACGCCGAGCTGAATCGGCCGTGGTTCCGCGTGCGGCTGGGACGCGATTGGAAGGTCAGCGGGCTCGGGTTCTACGGGTACGATGGCGGTTCCTTGGTCTTCCGCTATCGCCCTGCGCGCGTTGAGTTGGAGGCCTACGGCGGTTGGGGCCTGGAGCGAGGGCTGCCGGTCCGCGTGACGTCGGATGCGCTGGAATCGTTCGGCGAGTTCCAGCCCGTCGACGACAACTACCTGTTCGGCTTTCGAGGTTCCTTCGGCCCGTTCAAGGGATTGGCCGCTGAGGCCGTCTACCAGCGCGAGATCGAGACGGACCGGTCGGGGATCACCTCCGAGCGTCTCGCCCTCGAGGCGAGCTATCGCTCCCCGGACAACAGGTGGCTGGTCGAAGGCAGCGGCGACTACGACCTGGCCACCGGCTGGTGGGGCAAGGGCAATGCCAAATTGGGTTATTGGGCCACCCGCCAGGTCTATCTGGAAGGCCGGCTGTTCCGCTACCGCCCCGTGTTCAGCCTGCAGACGATCTGGGTGGCCTTCTCGCCCGTGGCCTACCGGGGTTGGGGTCTGGCGGCGGGGCTGGGCCCCTACAAGGACGTTTCGGCGCGGCTCGAGCTGGACCGCCGCGACTACAGCGACGCGGAGGCCGAGGTCTCCTACTACGCGACCACCGAGAGGACCTGGCGGGGACGCGTCTGGGCTCGCTGGCAGCCGCGCCTAAAGTGGGGCCTGGAGGGCGCCTTTTGGCGCGAGTGGGGCTACGGGTCGGCGCTAAGCTCGGGTAACCTGAAGTTCAACTACCTTCTGTTCCCCGACCTCACGCTGGGTGCGCGGGTCGGCGCCTTC
>CANPVY010000110.1 GCA_947581845.1 uncultured bacterium
AGCAGGGCGGTAAGCTTGAAAGCGCTGATCGTGCCGACGCTAAGGGCCTCGAAGGTCCGGGCGACCGCGTTAGGGAATCCTTCCACGATCCCAAAGAAGATCAGCAGCGACATCCCGTTGCCGATACCGCGCTCGGTGATCTGTTCACCGAGCCACATGATGAAGACGCCACCCGTCGTCAGCGTCAGAACCGTCATCAACCGGAAACCCCAGCCGGCACCTGGGACGATCGGTGTTTGCGCGCCGCTTGCGCTCTCCAGGAAGATCGCGTACGCGTAGCCCTGCAGAACGCACAGCC
The DNA here is from genome assembly GCA_947581845.1 of uncultured bacterium. Taxonomy (GTDB): domain Bacteria; phylum Gemmatimonadota; class Gemmatimonadetes; order Palauibacterales; family KS3-K002. Next base: position 299 of record CANPVY010000110.1, read on the forward strand.
CGACGGTGGTGTAACGCGTCCACTGGTTCAGCCGCTTACGGCCTTCCTCACCCTCCTTCTGCATCTTCTCGATCGTGGGGAAGACCGCAGCGAGAAGCTGGAACATGATGCTGGCGGAGATGTAGGGCATGATCCCCAGCGCGAAGATCGTGGCCCGCTGGAGACCTCCGCCGACAAACATGTCGTAGAGGCCAAAGAGCGTGCCCTGAATCTGGGCGGCGAGATCCCTGAGTGCGATCACATCGACCCCGGGCACCGTGATATGAGCGCCGAGACGATAGACCGCCAGACAGCCCAGCGTGAAGAGCAGCTTCTGCTTGAGCTCGGGAGCGCGGAGAAGGCTCTGGATGGGGTTAGCCATTAGTCGGCCTCGCTTACCTCGCCGCCGGCTTCCTCAATCTTCTGCCGGGCGGAGCGGCTGAACGCATGCGCAGTCACCTTGATTGCCCGAGACAGCTGGCCCTGACCGAGGATCTTCACGGGCCGGCGAACCGAGCCGATCAAGCCTGCCCTCTTCATGGTCTCGGGTGTCGCCTCGTCGCCCTCCACCCGATCCAAGTCCTTCACGTTCACAGCCTGGTATTCCACACGCTCGCGGGGGCGAAACCCCCGTTTCGGCACCCGCCGCTGGAGAGGCATCTGGCCGCCCTCGAACCACGGCTTCTGGGAACCGCCAGAGCGCGCTTTCTGCCCCTTGTGGCCACGACCCGCCGTCTTGCCACGCCCGGAACCGGGCCCACGCCCGACGCGCTTCGAGTGCCCCTTCAGCCCCTCAGGACGCCGAATCGATTCTAGGTGACTCATCTAGCTCAGGAGTCCTCCTCCTCGTCAGAGGCCGGCCTGACCTCCACGAGATGCTTGACCTGAAACAGCATGCCGCGGATCGCCGGATTATCCGGCTTGATCACGCTGCGCTGATGCTTGAGCCCCAGCGCCTCGAGCGTCGCGCGAATCCTGCGCGGCGCCCCCAGCCCGCTCCTCACCTGACGAACAAGCAGCCTACGCACTGCGTCCTCCCCGCAGCTCGTCCACGGGTACTCCCCGCTCCTTGGCTGCCCGCTCGGCGGTGACCAAGCGAGTCAATCCGTCCATGGTGGCGCGGACCATGTTGATCGGATTGTTCGAGCCCAGACTCTTGGTCAGGATATCCTGGATGCCGGCGCACTCGAGCACCGCGCGCACCGGCCCACCCGCGATCACCCCGGTACCCGGTCCAGCGGGACGTAGCAGGACTTTCCCCGCGCCGTGCGTCCCTACGATCTCATGCGGGATCGTGCCATGTCGCACGATCGGCACGTCGACCATCGAGCGCCGTGCCTGCTCGAAGCCTTTGCGAATGGCCTCGGCAACCTGGTTGGCCTTTCCAAGCGCCGTACCGACGCGACCCTGTTGGTCGCCTGTGGCAACGAGCGCCGTGAAGGAGAAGCGCCGCCCGCCCTTGACTACCTTCGCCACGCGATTGATGAAGATGACGTTCTCGACAAACTCGGTCTCGCGGACCCGTCTGTCTCGCTTGTCGGCTCTTTCTCGACCTTCCCGCTGAGTCACCACTAGATCCTAAGCCCTCCCTCGCGTGCACCCTCGGCAAATGCCCGCACGCGCCCGTGATAGCGGTATCCCCCGCGGTCAAAGACGACCCTGTCGATTCCCTTAGCCTTCGCACGCTCGGCAAAGAGCAGGCCAGCGACACGGCTCTGGTAGGCTTTGCGTCGGTCACTCTCCAGCTTGGCCTGGACTTCCTTTGACCGGGTGGAGATACCGGTGATGCAGATGCCCTGATCGTCGTCGACCAACTGCGCCTCGAGGTGCCGCAGCGTGCGTCGAACGACCAGGCGCGGACGGTCCGCTGTACCCCGGACCCTCTTCAGAATCCGGAAGTGGCGGCGCTGGCGCGCCAGCGACCGCCGATCCGCCTTCCCCTTCGCCTTCCTTCTTCGCAGCTTCGTTATCGACATCAGACGGCCGTCTTGCCCGCCTTACGACGGACCTGCTCGCCTTGGTACCTGATCCCCTTACCCTTGTACGGCTCTGGCGGACGCAACGCGCGGATCTCCGCTGCCGCCTGACCGACTTTCTCTTTATCCACCCCCGCGACCGTCACCACGGTCGGCGAGTCGACTCCGAGCTTGACGCCCTCGGGCGCTTCGTACGTAATGGGATGGGAATAGCCCAGATGCAGGCGCAGGGACTTCCCCGTCGCCTCCGCGCGATAGCCTACGCCCACAATCTCCAGCTTCTTCTCAAAACCATCCACGACACCCTTGACCATGCTCGCCAGCAGTGAGCCCGTCAGGCCGTGAAGGGCCCGATGGTCGCGGCGGTCGCTCGGCCGCTTCACCGACAGCTCGCCATCGGCCTGGACGACCTGCATGGCGGGGTGAATCTCGCGCTCGATCTCACCCTTGGGGCCCTTGATCTTGACTCGGGTTCCCTGGATGGTCACCGACACACCGTTGGGGATCGGGATCGCTTGCTTTCCAACACGCGACATCTTTCGTACTCCCGACCTACTCAGTGCACAATCGCGATCAGCTCGCCGCCCAGGCCCGCGGCCCGTGCCTCGCGATCGCTCATTATCCCTCGACTCGTCGACAGGATAGCCATCCCCAAACCGCCGCGCACCTGTGGGATCTGTGACGAGGCTACATAGGCTCGCCGCCCAGGCCTCGAGACTCGGCGCAGTTCGCGAATCACCGGCTTCCCCTCCCGCGTGTATTTCAGGTACAGCCGCAGGAAGGTACGCCGCCCATCGTCGAGAACCTTTACGCCCTCAATGAAATGGCCGTCCGCCAGCTTCTGGGCGATCTCCACCTTCATCCGGGAGAGAGGCACATCGACTCGCCTCTGCCCCGCTTGCAGCGCGTTACGGACTCGCGTCAGCATGTCCGCAACCGGGTCCGTCATCATCATCGCTTGCTTACCTGCACCCTAATGGCTTTCAACACTACCAGCTGGCCTTGCGCACGCCCGGGATCTCGCCGTTCAGTGCCATCTCCCGGAAACAGATGCGGCACAACCCGAACTTGCGGATATATGCCCGCGCTCGCCCGCAGCGGCGGCAGCGGTTGTACTCGCGAACGCCGTGCCGCTTGCGTCTCTTCGCCTTCTCAATCAGAGCTTTGCGTGCCATCACACCACCACAATCGCTTGAGAGCTCAGCCGCTCACTACGACCGGCTCCATGCCGCGGAACGGCATGCCCAGCCCACGTAGAAGGGCCAGTGCTTCGTCGTCCTTGTCCGTCGAAGTGACGAACGTGATATCCATCCCGTGGATCTTCTGGATCTTGTCGTAGTCCACCTCGGGGAAGATCACCTGCTCGCGAACGCCGACGGTGTAGTTACCCCGTCCGTCGAAGGATCGCATCGGCAGACCTCGGAAGTCGCGTACCCTCGGCACCGCTATGTTGATGAACCGATCCATGAACTCCCACATGTGCCGGCTGCGAAGGGTCACACTGACACCCACGGGCA
>CANPVY010000111.1 GCA_947581845.1 uncultured bacterium
ACGGGGATGCGTGCGGGTCCCTCCGAGGCGGCCAGCACCAGATCCTCGGAGCCGGAGTCGTAGATCCAGAGCGATGCGCGTTCGGCACCGGTCAGTCGCACAACGCCCTTGAGGATCTGGCTGGCGGCATCTTCGAGGCGCGTCACGGCGCCCAGCGTCTCGCTGATGCTGTGCAGCAACTCGATCTCCTCTTGCAGCTCGGCCAGATCGCGCCGGCCCTCAGCCAGCCGCAGCTCATAGGCGAGCGCCTCGTCGAGCAGGTCCCGCGTGAACTCGGCCCAGCGCTCGGAGCACTCGTCGCCGGCCGGCCGCACCTCAACGGCATAGCGCATGCCAGGGGTCCGCAGCCAATGGAGTGTACCTTCCGGTGCGGGAGCCGTCTCCTCGGCCGGCGCGATGTGCTCGAGCCTCCCTTCTATGCCCTCACGCCACAGGTGCAGGTCGGCTTCTGAGCTCAGACGGATGCGCTCGCTGAGCCCGACCAGCGCCTCGGTATCCTTGCTGAGCGGCCGGACCGATTCCCCGACCGTAGCTTCCTCCCACTCGCTGCGCAGCGTCACGGTGACCGCGTTGCCCGGCTCGTTGAACGCCACCTCGTCGGCGAGCTGTCTGAGCAGGAACAGCCCGCGCCCGCCAGGCGCCTCTATGGCCTCAACGCTCGTCGGGTCCGGTGTCCGCTGGTAATCGAAGCCCGGCCCCTCGTCGGTCACCTGCACCTTGATCTGCCAGGCGTCGACGCTGGCACGCAGCCGGACCTTCTTGCTGCGGTCACCGCGGTTACCGTACAGGATCGCGTTCGTCAGTGCTTCGCTCAGCGCGATGCGCAGGTTCACCAGTGTCCGAGGCCCGTAGCTCCGGTAATCGCGGCAGCAGCCGGCAAGCAGTCTGACCACATGTTCGATGATCGAGATGTCGCTTGGCAGCTCGAGGTTGATCTCGTTCGACATGTAGCGATCCAGCTCGCCGGGCTTGGCACCCGGTCGGCGATCGCTGCCGGCGAATTTCTGAGCGAGCTCGTCCGCAGTGACGGGCAGGGTGAGGCAGTCGTGACAGCCGTGTTTCAGCGCGTAGGTGACATCGCGGATGCTCGATTCGCCGGGATCCGCAACCACCCACAGGGCCGAGCGTGGGAAAAGCTGCACCAGGGCATGCCACTGCGCTTCTGTGGGCCTCATTGTGACATCGGTCAGCACCAACGCGGGGCGCACGTCCGCGTGGCTCTCCAGGTGGTCGAGGCTGGTGATGACGCGCGCCGCCAGGCCGAGGCCCTCGATAGCCTCGCTCAGTTGCGCACCCAGCCCGGGCCGCTGGGTAACGACGAGGGCGGTTCGCTGTCCTTCATCCCGCCCGTGCATGGCTGGATCAGAAGTCCTTCAGCGCCTGATCGCGGGTCTCGGCGATATGGAAGAGCGTATCCAGCTTGGTGAGCTCGAAGAGCGTGCGAAGATCCTCGTTCAGATTGGACAGCCGTATCTCGCCGCCCTTCTCGCGGATCTTCTTCGATAGGCTCACCAGCACGCCCAGGCCCGACGAATCGATATAGGCGGTATCGCGGAAATCGATCAGAAACTTCCGGGACCCGGCATCCAGTAGCTTGAGAACGTCGTCCTTCAGCTCCTGCCGGTTCGCGACGATGAGCTGCCCAGTAACCTCAACGACCGTCACGTCGTTGTGATGGGAGATCTCGAAGTTCATCTGCCCTCCCTGATCCAAACACCACTTACTCTAGGCACGACGCCTGGGGAAGCAAGTCCCGGCGGTCGCTACGCTGTAAGGTAGGCCACGGCCGAGCTGCCCCCAGCGCCCGCTATTGCCGCCCCAAACTTCGAGAAGATTAGCACGTTCGCATGGCCGGCGACAGGAACCTCAGGCGCCTTACGCTGCCCATGACCGCTAGGTCCCGAGGCGCTCCCTCAGGCGCCGCAGCACGGGCGGCGACACGAATCGGGAGACATCGCCGCCCAGCGACGCGATCTCGCGGATCAGCGAGGCGCTGAGGAAGGTGTATTCACCGGCCGGAGTCATGAAGACCATCTCGAGGTCGGGCCAGAGCTCGCGATTCATCAGCGCCATCTGGAACTCATACTCGAAGTCGCTGACGGCGCGCAGTCCCCGAACCACGATGTTCACCTTGCGGCTAGCACAGAAGTCGACGAGCAGCCCACTGAAGTGCGCGACGTCTATGCGTGGCTCATCTGCGAAGCATTCCTTGATCATCGCCAGCCGCTCATCGACGCTGAAGAGGCGGTCTTTGCTCTGGGTCGGGTGGTGGGCGATGGCGATGATGACTCGATCGGCGAACTTGAGGCTGCGGCGCGCGATGTCCTCGTGACCGAGAGTCAGTGGGTCGAAAGACCCCGGGTAGATGGCGACTTTCGACTCGCTCATGTCTCTTCCTCCTCGAGATCGGCGGCGATGAACGCGATCGCCGTGTCACCGTAGCGCCGCTCTTCCGCTCCCGGCGGCAAGCTGAGACGTTCACCCGGATCGTGCTCTACGGAGAGGATCCGCGCAAACGGGCGGCTCAGATAGGCCTCTACCAGGCGGCTCGCCAGGCCCTGGCCGTAGGGTGGGTCGGCGAGCGCGATATCGAAGGCTCTGCCCACCCGGCCCTCCAAGTAGTCAAAAACGTCGCCGGCCACAACCGTGGCCAGCGGCTCGGCACCCAGCGCCGCGATGTTGGCGCGCAAGCAGCGCAGCGCCCGAGCGTTCCGCTCCACAAAAGTCGTATGCCGGGCGCCCCGCGAGAGCGCTTCCAGGCCCAGTGCGCCGCTGCCGGCGAACAGATCGAGAACGCCCGCACCTTCCAGGTCCGGAGCCAGGGCGCTCATCCAGGCCTCGCGCACACGCTCAGCCGTCGGCCGCAGCATGCGGCCCCGGGGCACCTTCAACCGACGCCGGCCCCAGCGACCGGCTACGATTCGGATACCGCCCAAGCCGCCTCGCTCGGCCGGATATCGACGACCTGCGCCTGTATGTACTCGACCCCCTGCCAGTAGCGGACGCCGAGCTGAAAGGCCAGGTCCACCCGCGCCGACTCGCGCAGCCAACCCAGCTCGCCGGCCTGGCCAAAGGCGATGGCCTCCGGCGTAGCGCCCTCCCCGACGTCGAGCCGCAGGCGCAGGTGGTCCTCACCCTTCAACTCCGGCTGCCCGAGGAGTCGGACGTTGCGGGCCAGGAAGACCGGCTTCGGGTTCCCCTGCCCGTAGGGGCCGAAGTGCGCCAAGAAGCGCCAGAGCTCCGCGGTCACGTCCGACATGGCCAACTCGTGGTCCACGCGCAGCCGCGGCCGCAGCTCGTCCGCAGCCAGCCGCTCGTGCGCCACAGCGTTCAGCGCCTCCCTGAAGGCGGGGACGTTGTCCCGCATGATCCGCAGACCTGCGGCGGCACGGTGGCCACCAAACTGCTCGAGCAGCGTCTCGCAGGCCTTCAGCGCCTCATAGAGGTGGAAGCCGGGGATCGAGCGGCCGGATCCGCGTCCACTCTCACCCTCGAGCGCGATCAGCACGGTGGGACGGTAGCACTCCTCGACAATACGTGAGGCGACGATGCCGATGACGCCGGGGTGCCAATCCGGCGACGCCAATACGATCGCGCGATCGGCTTCCGGGTCGAACGTCTCCGCCACCAACTCGTTCGCCTGTTCCAGGGTGGCGCGATCGACCTCCTGACGCCGCTGGTTCTCCTCGTCGACCAGGCCCGCTAGAGTGCTCGCCTCGTCCGCGTCGTCGGTAAGCAGGAGGCGAACGCCACGCATCGCGTCGCCCATGCGCCCGACCGCGTTGAGGCGCGGGCCAACGACGAAGGCGATCTGACCGGCATTGATGGCGCGCTCCGGCTTCAGCCCCGACACACGCAGCAGCGAGCGCAGACCGGGGTTGGGCGTGCGCTGCAGCACTTTCAGCCCGTAGCGAGCGAGGACCCTGTTCTCACCGGTCAGCCGCACCAGGTCGGCGATGGTGGGGATCGCGACGAGGTCGAGGTACTTGTAAAGCTCATCCACCGACCGCCCATGACGCTCGTACAGCGCGTGCAGCAGCTTGAATGCGACCCCTGCCCCGCAGAGCTGCTTGTCCGGATAGCCGCAGTCAGAACGGAGCGGGTTGAGAACCGCGAACCCGGGTGGCAGTTGCGCGGGCGGAGTGTGATGATCCGAGACCACGACATCGATTCCGTCGCGGCGCGCGGCCGCGATCGTCTCGTGGGCCATGATGCCGCAGTCGCAGGTCACCACGCAGCCAGCGCCGAGCTGTCGGGCCGTGGCATGCCCGGCGGGGCCGAAGTCATACCCATGTTGCAGACGATGGGGAATGAAGACCTCGACCCGCGCTCCCAACTCGCGCAGCGCGCGAGCGAGCAGAGCCGAGCCGCAGATGCCGTCCACGTCGTAGTCGCCGTGAACGAGCAGGAGTTCGCCAGAGTCGACGGCCCTGCTGATGCGGTCGACCGCCTTCTCCATGTCGGCCATCAACAGCGGATCGTGCAGATCCTTCAGTCGCGGACGCAGGAAGGCTTTGGCCACATCCGGCCGATCGTAGCCACGGCGCACGAGGATGGCGGCGATCGCTTCGGGAAGCTCGAGCTCGGCGGCCAGCGCCTGCACAGCCGCCGCATCGATC
>CANPVY010000112.1 GCA_947581845.1 uncultured bacterium
CTCCTCGGGGTTACGCTCGTAGTCCTCGGCCCAGGACTCGAAGTCGGGGAGGGCAAGATCGCCCATCAACTGCTCGACCAGCAGCGTTACGACCTGCCTCAGGCTCAAGGCACCCTGCTGAGCACCCACCCTCTGCTCCGCCGCCCTGGCGAGTTCGAACACCCGCTCCTCTTCGAGTTCCATGAAGACATCGCAGACTCGAGCGGAGCAGTAGTCCAGGTACTTCGCCCGCAGGATCTCCTCGGGCTCGGCCGCCGACCTGTTGGTCCTCCGCGGCTCGCCCTTTCCCATTCGCCGCGCCATGCTCCCCTCCTCCTCCAAGGGCGACCACGTCGCAACCTCGCAACAGGTCACCTGCGCCCATGCTAAGGCCCCTGAGGCGGCTGGTCAAGGATCGCGGGCTTGTGGCGGGAACAAGCGTCAGCGAAGGCCCTCGGCGGGGGGGAGGGCCGGCCGCCTACGTCAGCTCGAGAGACGACTCGTAGGACGTCTCCCAGGCAGACGCAGACGGCCGGTGCAGGGCCGTCACGCCCTGCAGACGAGCAAACACAGCTCGCCGGACTAGCCCGTAGGCCAACACCCTCTCCAAGAACTCGGGATCAGTCTCTTGAAGGCGCTCCACCTCGTCCGCAAGATCACACGGCAAATTCACAACGAGGCTGACTGATCGTGACTCCGACATCCAGTTGGATCCTTCAGGTTCTGGGGCACACTACGGCCACGCCAAGATGGCCACAAGAATTACAAATTTATCGGAATGGGCTGCCCTGCACAGAATGCCCGGACAAGATCCGTAGAGCAGCAACGCTACCTCGAAGCGCGCCCATTATACACGCGCCGCAACGGGCGCGCAAGTCCTGCCGCGTTCGAGCGTGCGTTCGCTGCCTGCCCTCTAAGCTACGCTATTAGAATGGGTTACAATGGACGATCGGCCCGCCACGGCCCGCGGATTTTGTAGAAACTTCTGATACAAAGATTTCACCTTTTTATTACGCAAACTCTTAGCGGACGCGAGATGCGCTCTCCGAATTCTCCAAACCCTCTCCGTAGCACAGCCTAATTCTGAAAAAATTTGTCAGGCGGGCAAATCCATTCACAAGAGCTCGAGCACCTCGCGCACAGCGTTCGCATCGGTACGACAGGCGACCCATAGGTCCCCCACAGTCTGGAGCCGGGTGCTCATCGACCGTAGCGAGAAAGCCTCGGGCTCCAGTTCCCCTTCCAGCTCGCGCCAGTCGAGCGGGGCGGAGACCGTCGCACCTGGGTACGGTCGTACCGAGTAAGCCGAAGCCACGGTGGACCCCTGCCGATTCTGGAGGAAGTCGAGGTAGACGCGGGCACCGCGCCTGGAGACGACGCGTTGCACGGTCGTCAGCTCGGGACGGGACCCGGCGAGCAAGTTAGCGACGAGTTCAGCCAGCAAGCGGCCAGTCTCGTAGGTCGTACCTGCCTCCAGCGGCACGACGACATGGATCCCGGTGGCCCCGGACGTCTTGGGGTAGCCCCGCAGCCCGAGTCGCTGCAGCTGCTCCCGCACGGCGAGCGCCGCCTCACGCACCGCAGCGAACTCGACACCCTGGCCCGGGTCCAGATCGAGGATGGTGTAGTCGAGGTCATTCAGACTGCTGAGGCGAGAGGGCCAGACATGTTGCGAGATGGCGGCAAGCTGCGCGACGTAGAGGAGTGTGAAGAGGTCGCCCCCGATGAGCCGTTCGACCGCTTCTCCCTCAACTTCGAGGCTCGCGGTTCGCACACCCTCCGAGACGGGCTCGGGCGCCCTCTGCTGGTAGAAGGCTTCGCCAGTGATCCCGTTGGGGTAACGTTCCAAAGTGAGGGGCCGACCACGGAGCACGGGCAGGATGGCCGGCGCGACGGACACGTAGTACCGCAACAGCTCCCCCTTGGTCGCCCCGATCTCCGCCCAGAATACCTTCCGCAGATTGGTGACCCTGAGGCGCCGCCCCTCGACGGTGACGTCGCCGTCCTCCCCCGCCCTCTCCAGCGCCTCGAGCGTCTCGATCAGCGAACGCAGCTCCGACGTGAGCTGGACCGGGGGCCCACGCTCCTCGCTGACCGCCGCGCCTTCACGGACAACGCGCAGCGATTCCACATCGCTGCGCAAGCCGAGGAACACGGGTTGGCGCAGGCGCCCGTCGCGTGTCCACTCCTGGAACTTCACCTCCGCCACCAGCTCCGGGCGCACCCAGTGGGCGTTCCGGGCATCGTCGGGGACCTCTGGGAAGGGGCAGGCCGCGTGCTCGCGGCGCGCCAGCTCCTCCCAGATCCAGCCCAGATCGGCCTCGCTGAACCCCGTGCCGACCCGGCCCGCATACCGCAGGCGTGAACCCTCGGGGGCGTCTTCGTGATAGCCGAGCAGCAAGGCACCGAAGCCGCGCCGGCCGCCCTGCGGTTCCGTCCAGCCGCAGACCAGGAACTCCTGCCGCGCGAGCTCCTTGACCTTCACCCAGTCCTGAGTCCGTTCACCGGACCGGTAACGACTTTTCAAGCGCTTTGCGATGACGCCCTCAAAGCCCTCGTGGCGTGCGCGTTCCCGCACGGCGCTGCCGCTGGCGACATCGTGTGCGACGTAGTGCAGGCGATGGCCGGAGAACCTGAAAAGCGACCGCAGCCTCTCCTTACGATCTGAGAGTGGCAGCTCCCGCAGATCTTCGCCGTCGAGCCACAGCAGATCAAAGGCGAACAGCTCAGCCGGCCGTGCCCGTGCCTTGCGGGAGATCTCGCCGGGCTCGCGCAGACTGATGCGCGGCTGCAGATCCTCGAAGCGCGGCCCGCGGCCACTGGTCACCGCGACGATCTCACCGTCCACCACGAACGCGTGGCCCGCGCGGCAGGCCAGCAGCTCAAGAGCCTCCGAGATCTCCGGGAAAGCCATCTCAAGCGCCTGTCCGCGCCGTGAGTAGATGTGTACCCTGCCTCCTGGTTGCGCCCAGCTGATCGCGCGCAGGCCATCCAGCTTCAGCTCGAAACACCACGCCGCGCCAGCCGGGAGCCGATCGCTGGGTGCGGCCAACATCGGCCGCACGTCCACGGGAGCTACCCTCTGAGGGGACGCATTCTCGGCTGACCCCTGGCCCAACAACGGGTCGTCCAGCTTCCGGCCCGAGACCACCGAGTCGTGGAAGCGCTCGACCAGCGCTTCAGGCTCGCCCGGCTCGGCGTAGAGGTCCCGCTTCTTGATCAGCAACCAGTCCTTGTCGCCGTCGCGACCCCTCATTCGCACGAGCGTCCAGCGGCCGCGCATCCGCTCACCGTGCAACACGAACTCCAGCTTCCCCTCCCGCACCCCACGCTCCAGCTCCTCGTCGGTATCCCCGGTCCCGCCCACCGGCTCGTAGCGACCACGATCCCAGATGATCACCGTACCGGCACCATACTCCCTCTCCGGGATCACTCCCTCGAAATCGCCGTACTCCAGAGGATGATCCTCCACGGCCACTGCCAGCCGCTTGGTCTCGGGGTCGGCGCTCGGCCCCTTGGGCACCGCCCAGCTCTTCAGTGTCCCAGCGATCTCGAGCCGCAGGTCGAAATGCGTCCGGCGCGCCGCATGCTTCTGCACCACGAAGCGTCGCACGGGTTCACCCGAAGGCGCTTCGCCACCGCCGCGCGGCTCGGGCGTACGCGAGAAATCCCGTTTCTCCCGATAACGCTTGATGTCACTCACAGGTCAGCCACACTCGCAGGCCGTCACCTCTCCCTTGGCCACCGTCACCCTCCGCCTTCCGCGGCCCTCGCTTCGCCTCCAGCCTGACGCTCCCGCTCCGCTTTCTCCAGGCTCTCCTTGAGCCGCGCTACCAGATCCACGACCTCCGCCTCCGCAACCTCTTCCACCTCGATCCTGGCAATCTCGCGACCCTCGATCTTGGCTCGAATCCGCTCCATCAGCTTCTCGTTATACTCATCCCTGTACTTGGCCGGCTCGAACTTGGCCGACAGCTGCTCGATCAGCTGCAGCGCGATCGCGGTCTCCTTCTCACTCGGGCGCTCTTCCTGCGGAGTCTGGACGGCCTCCAGCGGGATGAGCTCGTCGTGAAAGCGCATCAGGTCGAGCACCAGCACGTCGCCCACCACCTTGACCGCCGCCAGATGCTCGCGGTTGCGGAAGACCACCTTGGCTACGGCGACCCTACCGGTCTGGCGCATCGCCTGGCGCAACAGCGCGTAAGCCTTCTCGCCGCCCGGCTGCACAGCCAGGTAGTACGGGACCTCGAAGTAGCGAGAGTCGATCTCCGACTCGTCCACGAAGTCCATGATGTCAATCGTCCGCGTGACCTGCAGGGCGACCTGCTTGAAGTCGTCCTCGTCCAATATCACGAAGTGGCCCGGCTCGTACTCGTAGCCCTTGACCAGCTCCTTGTAGTCCACCTGCTCCTCGTCCCCTTGCCGCACGCGGATCATCCTCACGGGCGTGTTATCGCGGCCGTGAAGCATCCGGAAAGTGGGGGAAGTGCTACGCGTCGCGCTTTCCACTCGCACCGGGATGTTGACCAGACCGAAGCTGATCGCACCCTTCCAGATCGTGCCCATAGGCTGAGGTCTCCTGGGATAAGCCGTTCACGGATCGAGAGAGCCCAAGATGGGCCCAGCGGCACTGCCAGGCCATGTGGCGGTGGAGGCGCGTCGCGGCTGGCACATGGGTTTTCCACACCCGCCCCGCGAATGTGGAAAACCCCGGATCTCGCCCGCCGAACCGCCACCCCTGCCTATCCCTAGCTATAACTATTCCACGCTCGTGCCGTTTCTCAAGCGGGAGGGCTAATATCGGCGACGGACATCAGCAAGGACAGCAGCAGAGCCAGGACCAAGAACAGGCCCAGGAAGGCGATCAGCGGGAGGGTGAAACCGAGCGCGGCGCGGCCGTTGCTCGTGCGCTGCACCTCACGCACGGCGATGAACACCAAGACCGTCCCCCAGACGGTGCTGAACAATGGGCCGAAGAAGGGGAAGATCGCGAAAGCTGCCGGGCCCGACGAGTAAGCGATCGCACGGAACGTCGCCTCAAAGCTGCGGCGACCGGCACCAACGATGACGAAGCTGAGATGCAGTATCGCGGCCATCGCGAAGAGGGCCGCCACGTACAAGGGGATCACGAAGACCAGCCAGACGATCAACACGACGAAGCTGCTCACCCCCACGGCGAGTGCTCCCTCCTCCTGCCCTGTCAGGGTGCCTTCGACGAGACCCCAGTACAGGCTGAACACGAGCGCGACGAGCGCGAGGAGAACCGAGTAGCCGAGTGCCGGCCCGAGGCCACCGCGCGGCGGCAGCCTGCGGAAGAACTGTACCGGCCGGAATACGCTGTCGCGCCAGGTCAACCAGAGGGCATTCCAGAACCCGAACTCCCGGCGGGCTTCCCACGGCGGTGGTTCGGTTCCTACTGCCGCTACTTCCTCCTCGGAGCGGAGACCGGCTGTCGGCGCCAGCGGCGCCGCTGCCGCAGGCTCAGGCCGAGCGGGGCCGCCCAGCGGCGGGACTCCCGCTATGACCTCACCACAGAACGGACAGGTGTCATCGCTTGGCAGAAGCGGTGCGCCGCAGCCCGGGCAGTTGGAAGGCTTCGTGCTCATGGGGCGCCCGGCTGGCTCGCCGCTGGCTGGTCCCCGCGCCGCGCTACCGAGGGCACGTCGGCTTCACTGGCGAGCACGACTCTGGCGTCGAGCGCCATAGGTCGTTTCCCCGGCTCGAAGACGACGAACGGGTTGATGTCCAGCTCGGCGATCTCAGGGAAATCACCCACCAGCTGGCTGATGCGCTGGATCGCCTCCTCCAGCGACTCGAGGTCGACGCCCTTCTCGCCCCTCGTCCCTTCCAGTAGCTTGTACCCTTTGACCTGACGGATCATCTCGGCCGCATCGATG
>CANPVY010000113.1 GCA_947581845.1 uncultured bacterium
GCCGGCAGGAGCGCCGAGCAGGCGCTGCGCGCGTTGCTGGCCGGGGACGAGCACACGGCTGTGCGCCAGGTCGCGATGGTCGATGCCCACGGCGTCGTCGCGGTCCATACGGGCGAGCACGCGGTCATCGAAGCCTGCGATCACAGCGGTGACGGCTATTCCGTGCAGGCCAACCTGATGCTCAACGCCACCGTGTGCGACGCCATGGTCGGAGCCTACGAATCGAGCGACGGCGATCTCGCCGAACGACTGATGACCGCGCTGGAGGCGGCGCAGGAGGAGGGCGGCGACATCCGCGGTAAGCAGTCGGCGGCGCTGCTGGTGGTGAGCGGCGACCGCAGCCTGCCGGCATGGAGCGGCCGGATCTTCGACCTCAGGATAGAGGATCACCCGGAGCCGGTGAAAGAGATGCGGCGCCTGCTGACCGTCGCCCGCGCCTACAACTACATGAACCAGGGCGACGAGTTCATGACCCGCGGCGAGGTGGAGCGGGCGGTGGAAGCTTACGGGGCGGCGGAGGCGCTGGCGCCGGACAACCACGAGATGGTCTTCTGGCACGCGGCGACGCTGGCCGGCGTCGGTCGCGTGGATGAGGCGCTGCCACTGTTCAAGAGGGCGTTCGAGATGTGGCCCCAGTGGCGCACGCTGGTGCCCCGGCTCCCGGCGTCCGGATTACTGCCGGACGATCCGCAGCTGATCGAGCGGATCGTGGCGGTGCGCTGAGAGCGCGAGTTCCGAGAGCGGGCGCGGGACAGTCAAGGATTTCGGAGTGAGCCATGGCGAAAGCTTCCGGTGAGAAGAAGGAGAGCACGGGCCGATCGCGCCGTAAGAAGAAGGAAGCGGCACCGCCGAAGTCACGCGGCCTGACCGCAGGTCGGCTCGCCTCGGCCGCGCCGCCCGCGAAAGTGGAACGCCTGGCCGAGTCGATCGAGGGCGACGGCGGCTCGGTGCTGGGCATCTACAAGGACCCGCTCGGCGGCAGCTGGCAGGTGCTGGCAGGCCTGCCCATCGATCGGGTCGAGCCGACGCCGTTCCAGCGCGATCTGTCGGAGGCGCACACCGACAGGCTGGCGACGGCGATCGACAAGCTGGGCCGCTACCTCGATCCGGTGATCGCGGTGCGCACGGAGGAGGGCCGCTACTGGACGCCGAACGGCTATCACCGGCTGGAGGCGGTGCGGCGTCTGGGCGGCCGCTCGATCGTCGCCCTGGTGGTCCCGGAGCCGGAGGTGGCCTATCGCATTCTGGTGCTGAACACCGAGAAGGCGCATAACCTGCGCGAGCGTGCGCTCGAGGTCGCGCGCCTGGCCGAGGGGCTGGCGCAGATCGACGATCGACCGGAACGCGAGTTCGCGACCGAGTTCGAGGAGCCGGCGCTGATCACGCTGGGCTTGTGCTACCAGCAGCGCGGTCGCTTTTCCGGCGGCGCCTACCACAACGTGATCAAGCGGGTCGATAAGTTTCTGGGCGCGAAGCTCTCGAATGCGCTCGAGACACGGCGCGCGCGGGCGCAGCGGCTGCTCGAGCTGGACGACCTGGTGAGCGAGCGTGTCAAGCAGCTGAAGGAGCAGGGCTTTGAGAGCCCTTACCTGAAGGCGTATGTGGTGGCGCGCATCAACCCGTTACGCTTCAAGCGCAAGATCACGGCGAGCTTCGACGAGACGGTGGACAAGATGGTGGCGTCGGCCAAGCGGTTCGATGCGGCGAAGGTGCGTGCCGACCAGCTCGCGCGCGCTTCCGGTCCACCGGAGGACTAGTGTTCGGCCACAGTGATAGTGACGCTTGAGTGGAGGACGCCGGGGTCGGCCGGGGGACCCTCTCGCTTCATGTCGCGCGGCGCCGGGCCGCGATCGAGGACGGGCCGGGGCGCTCCAAATGTCCGCTGCGAGGATCCCCCGGCCGACCCCAACCAGGCTTCACGACCACTGTGGCCGAACACCAGCTGGCCTCGTCCAGAGGGCGGTGAATTCACCGGCTCCCTGGCGTGTCGCTCTGGTCGAGAACCCCGAACTGTAGCTAACGCGAACCCGGAACGGTTGCAGGTAGCTCATGCGTGAAGCGATCCCAGCGGAACTGAGACGGAAGCTCATCGAAGTGGCCCGCGGCGATGCGCCCGCAGACACGCTGCTCAAGAACGCGCGCCTCGTGAACGTGCGCTCCGGCGAGATCCACGACGCCGATATCGCCATCTACGACGGGCGCGTCGCCGGGTTCGGCGACTACACGGCCCGCGAGACGATCGACCTCGAGGGCCAGCACGTCTGCCCGGGCCTCATCGATGCGCACGTCCACATCGAGTCGAGCATGGTGACCGTGCCCGAGTTCGCGCGGGCCATCGTGCCGCGCGGGACGACGGCGGTGATCACGGATCCGCACGAGATCGCCAACGTGCTCGGTGTGCCCGGGATCCGCTACATGCTCGATTCCAGCGAGGGGCTACCGCTGCACGCCTTCGTCATGGCCTCCTCTTGCGTGCCGGCCACCGACATGGAGACGGCGGGTGCCGCGCTCGAGGCCGCCGACCTGGAGCCCTTGTTCCAGCACCCGCGCGTCATCGGGCTGGCCGAGGTGATGAACTTCCCCGGCGTCTTCCTGGGCGTGCCCGAGGTGCTGGCCAAGATCGAGGCGGCCGGCGACCGCCCGGTGGACGGGCACTCGCCCGGTCTCTCGGGACTCCCGCTCAACGCCTATGCCGCGGCGGGGATCGGCTCGGACCACGAGTGCACTCAGCTCGAGGAGGCCCGCGAGAAGCTGCGGCGCGGGATGCACATCTTCATTCGTGAGGGGACCACAGCGCGCAATCTGAAGGAGCTGTTGCCTTTGGTTACTCCGCGGAACGCGGCGAACTGCTCGTTCTGCACCGACGACCGGCATCCCGAGGACTTGCTGGAGGAGGGTCACATCGACGCGCTCGTCCGCATGGCCGTCGCGGAGGGGCTGGATCCCGTAACCGCCATCCAGATGGCGACGATCAATACGGCCACCTACTTCGGGCTGCGCGGGCTCGGTATGCTGGCGCCCGGCTATCGCGCCGACCTCGTCGTCTTCGATGACCTGCAAGACTTCCATGCGCGCAGGGTGTTCAGCGAGGGACGTGTCGTCGCCGAGGACGGTGAGTACCTCGGTCCCCGGCCGACCCCACCCGAGCCGCCCGGCAGCGGCGTGCAGGTGAACTGGGACGCGGTGAGCCTGGCCGTCGAGGTCGGCGGCGCCGCACGTGCCCGGGTCATCCACGCGATACCCGGCCAGATCGTCACCGGGCAGAGCGTCGAGCAGCTCGAAGTCGAGGACGGTCGGGCAGTCGCTGACCCGGAGCGCGACCTGCTCAAGATCGCCGTCATCGAGCGGCACCGAGCCAGCGGGAACGTAGGAGTCGGGTTCGTGAAGGGGTTCGGGCTGAAGCGCGGCGCCATCGCCTCTACGGTCGCTCACGACAACCACAACATCGTCGTGGTCGGCGCGGGCGACGCCGACAT
Organism: uncultured bacterium; assembly: GCA_947581845.1. Classification (GTDB taxonomy): domain Bacteria; phylum Gemmatimonadota; class Gemmatimonadetes; order Palauibacterales; family KS3-K002. The sequence goes on from CANPVY010000113.1 coordinate 3,477, forward strand.
GCTGGCCGCGGCGCGCGCCGTCGCTGAGACCAACGGCGGCCAGGCCGTGGTCGCCGACGGAGAGGTCCTCGCTGCGGTACCGCTACCAATCGCCGGCCTCATGTCCGACCTGCCGCTCGAGGACGTGAAGCAGCGCGTGGCGGCGATGACGCGCGCGGCGCGCGAGCTGGGCGGCACGTTGCCCGACCCGTTGATGACCATGTCGTTCCTGGCGCTGGCGGTGATCCCCGAGCTGAAGATCACGGATCTGGGTCTGGTGGACGTGAACGAGTTTCGG
>CANPVY010000114.1 GCA_947581845.1 uncultured bacterium
TCGACGGTCGCGATTCGTTCTGCAGGTCCGAGTTCTGGGGCGAGCGTCACGCGCTCGATCGTCGAGCGCTCCGGTGTCTGTGCGAAGCGCATCGCGTCACCGTAGAACGCTTCATACGCCTCCTTCTGCTCCGGCGCCTGTGGGAGAGGTGCTGCGAAGATGATCGCGCCTCCAGCCGGCACCCAGTCGTAGGTCGAGACCCCATCGCTGAGGCGCTCGGCGTCGGTCAGCCGCCAGGGCTCACCGCCGAGCATGTCCAGGACGTAGAGCTGGTTGGTCTCGCCATCGGGTCCACCGGAGAGGAACGCGAGGTAGCGGCTGTCGGGTGACCAGCGGAGCTGCAAGTACGAGCGCGCCGACCCGGCGAGCCGCACCGTTCCGGTCACACGCGCGCGGCGGTCCAAGTCTATCCGCCAGATCGCCGATTCCGGCTGGTTCCGAGCGAAGTTGTCGGCCTGGCTGATGAGGGCCACGTAGCGGCCGTCGGGCGATGCCGCGACCTCGCTGAAGGTAGTGACGCTGAGGAAGTCCTTAATGGGGTAGCCTGGTTCCTCTTGCGCGTGTGCGCTCGCGGCCAACAGCGCGAGGGACACGACGGCTCTGACGATGTGCATCCGCGGCCTCCTTTCCGCCGACTGGGCGCGTGCTCTGGGATGATCGAAAGCTAGCTGTTCTTGAGTGGCTTTGCGACGGACGTCCCGTCGATCCAGCAGGGCGGCGCGATGCCGTCTAGCGCCGGACCACGCCGCTACGCTGTGGGTCACCCCGCCACATGGGCCAGGGCGTGTCGGCCGGCGGTGCGTTCTCCCAGAAGGCGAACAGCGTGTCGGCGTTGTAGGTGTAGACGGTGCCATCGGGGCCGATGACAGGCGCGCCCAGCATGCCGTGATACGAGTCTGGCGGGCTGTCCGGCGGTGTCTCGGGGTTGGTCATGTAGAACCAACGCACGACCAGGGGCGCGCTGGCATCCATAGCGGCCAGTCCCGTCTCGCGCGGGGTGCAGGGGCCACACGAGGCCAGAAGATAGATGGTGCCGTCCGCGGCCAGCGCCGGGCCACCGGCCCAGGAGATCCCGGAGTCACGCAACGGGTCGCGCCAGAGCGCGGCTCCCGTCTCGGGGTCCCGGGGCTCGAAGCCGCTGCCGTTCTGCCAGAGCAGTACGCCGTCCGGCGCGATGAGCGGCTCGGTGCTGGCACTGCTGCGATCGTCGCTCAGCCAGAGCACCTCGTTCGATGGCGTCAGCGTCTCCAGGTAGTCGGCGATGGGCCAGTGCACGCGGCCGTTCGCGGCGACCGGGCCGTTGCCACAGTGGCGGGCGTCGTACCCGGGGTTCAGCACCATGAAGGTATCGGCCCGGGTCCACAGCACCTCCCCGGTGGCGGCGTCGAAGGCATACAGAGGACCCTCCCCTTGAGAGGCGTAGAGGACGCCGGCCACGGGGTCTAGGGTTGGCGGGGGCGCCCAGGCGCCGATCGGTGAGATCGGACCCTGCCACAGCGTGTCGCGCGAGGCCACATCCAGGGCGAGAAGCTCGCGGCCCGCCGCGGCATAGAGGATCCCGTCGTCGGAGATCGCCCCGGCATAAAGGACAGGGAAGATCGTGCCAGGGATCGGCAGCACCCAGCGGAACGAGCCCTCCGGGCTCACCGCGAACACCGACCCCCCGACCACGTAGATCGTCCCGTCTTGGCCCACGAACGGGTAGGTGCCGGCGGCGTTCTCGATGAGCAGCGACCACTTGACCGCGCCTTCTTCGGCCCGCAACGCCCAGAGCCGCGACTGCCGATGCGGGTCCGCCTGCGTGAGCACGTAGAGCGTCTGCCCGCCCGGCGACAGCGCCGGCCCGCCCAAGGTCCAGAACCAGCCCAGGCGCAACCGCCACCTGATCTCGCCCTCGGCCGCCACCCGCACCGCCGCGGTGTCCGCCACGCTGTCCGCCCGCGCCCAGACCGCCGCCGCGCCGGGCGCCTCGAGCCGCACGCGCCCCGGATCCAGAAGCGCGAGCCGCAGTGTGTCCGTCACCCCCCATTCGATGCTCGCTCCGGCTACTTCTTCGCCCCGGTCATCGAAGGCGCGGGCGACGAACTCCACCTCGCGCCCGACCACCTGGGTCAGCGAGTCCGGGGCCAGCTCGACTCGCACCACCGGCTGGGGCCGGGGCCCGGTGGCTCCGTTCCCGTCGCAACCGGCCAGCAGGGTGAGTAGTAACAGGCCGGCAGCGGCAGCGCTGCGCATGCTCACTGCGGTTTCCGCCTGCCCGGGACGGGGAAGGGGTCTGTCTGCACGTAGGCCGTGTCGGCGTTGCTGAACCCGGTCAGCACCGAGTTCCGTCGGTGCCGCACCTTGTACCAGTAGATTTCATCTTCCTCCACGTCCTGATCGAAGTACTGGCTCTGGCCGGGCTCCACTTTCGTCAACACCTGCCATGAGGAGCCGTCCAACCGGCGCCAGATCTCCGTCGTGTCGTACACCTCGCCCGCGCTCCAGCCACAGCTCACCTCGACCTGCTCGGTCCCGGAGCCGCAGTGGAGCCCCGCCGGTGCCGTGGGGGTCACGCGGACAGCTCCGGGGTCGCTCCACTCGCTGAAGCTGTTGTCGATCAGCGAGACGTGGCGCACGAAGTAGGTCACGCTGTCATCGAACGCCACATCGGTGTGAATGAGACTGTCCGTTCCGGCGGGCACCGAATCGTGGATCGCGCCGTTCCGCATGGCCTCGACGACCGCGGTGTCCGTTCCGTTCTCCCAGAAGCACTTTGCCGAGGGGACAAGCGTATCATCGCACCAGAGGTCGCTGGGGGCTGGGAAGCCCACCGAGACGACCGTGTCCACCCATCCGCTGTTCGGGCGCGTCGGCGCCGGTTGGAAGCTGCCGGTTGGGACGGCCGGGGCGACGTGCTTCAGTCGGTAGGTGTAAGTGCCCGGAGAGACCTGCGTGTCGTTGAAGGTCGTCGCGTCCTCACCCACCGAGCCCCGCGGGTACCAGACGGAACCGCCCTGGGGCCGGTGCTGGACGACAGTGGAGTCGATGGCCCGCTTCCCGGAGTTGTTGTCGAAGACGATGATCACGCTATCGTAACTGACCCGCACCGATTCTATGCCCGGGTTGAAGACATAGCGCCAGATCTGCGCCCAGGTCTCCGGCTGCCTGGTGATCGGCGGAACCGTAGTATCTTCTTCCTCGACGTGGTGCTGGAGACCGACGAGGTCGAAGTTGAAATCGAGCACAAACGGGATGTCCACGGTGTCGGCGTCGATCTGGCCGTGCTGTGTGACGGAGTCGCTATATTCCCCGCTAAATCGGTTGCGATATAACCTCCGCCACGTGCTCCAATCGCCAGAATGGGCACCAGAGAAGTCGTAGTACCCGGCCCACTTACCCGTCTGGCTGTTGAAGCTCAGCGCGCCGCAGGAGTCAACGCCTTCTTCATCGAGGTTGATCTCGCTGCCGTAGTGCGCGTCGCTCGCGTTCCACGACGTCCCTTTGCCACACGCGGTGGAGTCCGGTAGGCCGCTGCTGAAGTGCGGCGTCAGCAGCGCCACGGGTATCTGCTCGTACTCGGTCGGATTTCGCTCACACGAGAGGCAGGCGAAGAGGACAGCTAGCAGGAGGAGCGGCACCCCCCCCGCGGGGGTCGAGCTGATCGGACTGACATGAGAACCTCCAGGTTGCTGCAGAGACCTTCTGTCCAACACATGTAGTATGCGGGTCGCGCGAAGACAGGTCAAGCTGCCTAGGCAGGTGTGATGTGAACGGCTGACACACTACTTACAATGTCCCGCGGCATCCGCGAGGCTCCTTGCGCCATCGCGCAATGCCCTACGTTGGGAAGAAATGTTGGGGAGACGGTCGTGGCTTGCAGCCGTATGAGAGGGACCTACAACTTGGCTGCATGGGCGAGGTTACACCGAGCGCACTGGGCCTTATCGGCAACACGCCGCTGGTCCGGCTCAGTCGCATCCGGCCCGGGCGTGGCAGGTTGCTGGCGAAGGCGGAGTTCGTGCAACCAGGGGGCAGCGTGAAGGACCGGGCCGCGTTGCGGATCGTTCAGGATGCGCGCGGTGCCGGTCAGCTCGGACCGGGACAGCCGGTGGTGGAGATGACGAGCGGGAATATGGGGGCGGGCCTGGCGGTGGTGTGCAACGTTCTCGGGCACCCGTTCATCGCCACCATGTCGGAAGGCAACAGCCCGGCGCGGGCGCGGATGCTGGAGGCGCTGGGTGCTGAGGTCGTGCTTGTCCGGCAGGTAGAGGGCACTCCGGGCCGGGTGACCGGCGCCGACATTCGGGCGGCGACGGAGCGGGCCATCGAGATCGCGCGGGAGAGAGGCGCCTTCTACGTGGATCAGTTCAATAATCCCTCGTGCGTGCGTGCGCATGAGGAGAGCACGGGCCCCGAGATCTGGGAAGCGCTGGGCGATGAGCTCGATGCGTTCGTCGCCGCGGTGGGCACGGGCGGGACGTTCGTCGGTGTGAGCCGGTTCCTGAAGAGGATGAAGCCGGGCATGTGGTGTGTCGCGGTCGAACCGGAAGGGGCGGAGGTGCTGGCGGGAAAGGCGGTCGAGAAGCCGGATCACTTGCTCCAGGGCACAGGCTACGGGTTCGTGCCGCCGCAGTGGGACCCGGGTCTGGCCGACGAGTTCATCGCGATCTCAGATAACGAGGCGACACGGTTCCGCCGGCTGCTCGCGGAGAAGGAAGGGTTACACGTCGGCTTCTCGGCGGCCGCCAACGTGTGTGCGGCGCTGAAGCTGGTAGAGAGCAGCCGGCTCGGCGAGGCTGCGACGGTGGTGACCGTCCTGTGTGACACCGGTCTTAAATATTAGCGGCGAGCGGTGCGCCGGCGCCGCCGCCGGCGTTCTGCCGCTTTGGTCTTTCGCCTTCGGGTGTCGCTCGGCTTCTCGTAGTAGCGCCTCCGCTTCATCTCTCGAAACAGGCCGGCGCGGATCATCTTGCGACGGAGCTTCTTGAGTGCCCACTCGAGACTATCCTTCTCTGAGAGGACGACCTTGACCATACAGTGGCTCACCTCCTTGGTGTCGCGTTGACATGTCCCTCCTATCTCGTGAAAAGGGGGCTCCGGTCCGTAGTGAGTCTCCCGGCGACCCCGCGTGATCACCCTGGGTTCCTCCTCGTTCCCCCGCGGGAGTTCGGAGGCTGAAGTCTATGTCAATTAATAACTTATCCGGATGGGTGGTCGCTGTCCAGCCCGCCGCGGGCGCCCCTCGTCACTAAGGCCGGAACAGCTCCGTGTGCGCGCGATACCTCCGGGTGGAGAGTCCGATCATGCGGATGAACAGCCGCTTGAGCCCGCGGCCGATGGCACCGCCGATATCACCCTCCTCCGAGACCTCGCCGCGTAACCAGTGCTCGAGCTCGGTCAGGTCTCCCAGCGAGAGGATCTCGACCTCGAGGCGCGCCTCGTAGTAGTAAGTGCCGGTCCCTGGGTCGGGCCCAGGCATGGGCGAGCGGTACCAGCGCTCGACGGCCTGGGCGGCCGCCTCGAGCGTGGCGAACCACTCGTCGGCCTCCGGGTCCCAGGAGCGGGTGAGATTGTACTCACCGGAGAGCGGCTCCTGGTAGAGGATCAGCGACCAAGCGGCTCGGTCCACCAGCCCGTCGGCAAGGAACCGGTCGTTCCAGAGCTCAAGCTGGAAGTAGAAGCGGAGCGGCAGGCCCGAGAGGAGCGGGCGGATGAGCGCCGAGTCGGAGAACAGGCCGATGGGCCGAACGACGGCGCGCCAGCCATTCTCGGGAGTGCCGGGCGAGAGGGACAGACGGGGCTCCTGCGCCGCCGCCGGCAGGACGGCGGACGGGATCGCGGCGAGTGCAGCCGCGATCAGAATCTGCCGGTGAGTCTTACGAAGAGGTTGAATCCTCCCGATCCTGTCAAAGGATAGGCGAGGTATACACCGGCGCCGCCGAAGTCGAGTCCGGCGCCTACGTCCGCTACCCAGTTGTCGCTATCAGCGAGATAATCGAAGAAGCCGTCATCCGTGTTCCAAGCGGCACCTGCATCGTAGAAGAGGACGATCGTGGGCTCGAATTCGACGCTGAAGATGTCAGGGTCGAAGTCGTCCGGGAACTGCTCGTGGTCCCAGTGGAAGCGGAAGTCCAGGCCGCTGCGGTACTCTGTTTGGAAGAGGAAGAAGCGCTGGCAGCCGTAGCCGGGCTGGTCCGCGAAGTCGGGGTCACTGCGGGCGCCGCAGTCGAACTGCAGCTGGTCGTAGCCGGGTAAACTTCCCACACCGCCGATCACGTGCTGCCGTTGCGCTGGTAGCGGATCGCTGCCGATCCGGCCACCGCTGACGGCTCGCAGGGCGACCATGGAGTTGCGGCTGACCCGGGTGTAGCGTCTGAAGTCGAGGAAGAAATCGGTGAACGAGGCGTCCGCGCCGCTCAGCCGGCCATCAACTGCATGTTCGACGCGAGCCTGGTTGTGCCAACCTGCCCAGGGATCATCCGGGTCGTTACGGGTGTCGAGCCCTATAGTCAGCGCGACACTGCGCAGGTCGCCCCCGTCGATCGCTGCGTTCGACTGATAGTCGTCATCCGTGTTGAAGAAGATCGTCCAGACCTTCTGTGTCGTGACGCTGCGGTGCCGTTCATCACGATATTCCAGCGAACCGAAGAAGTCGCGGACGCGCCAGCCGAGCTGACCGTACCAGCCTTCGCGCTCGTAGTAATCGCGGTAGTCGCGGCGAAAGAGGAACAGGGAGAGTGAGTTCTCGAGGTTGGTAAGCTGCCATCGTTCGATGGGGTCGATGATCGACTGGAGGCCGCCCTCGAGCCAGACGTCGCGGTGGCCGAACAGCCACTGTCGGGCCCGGACCTGATAGCCGATGTCCTCATTCTTGGGGTCGAAACCGGCCTGGGTACGGTAGATGAGCAATGCCTCGAAGCGGAGTGGGTTGCGGCCGCCAGTGGTAATGCGGGGTCCGATCGCGAGGGGCAGCGCTTCGATCCGGTTGTAGGGGCGGGCTGAGACAAAGATCTCGCTGTCGCCCAACGTCCAGCGCGGTAGCCGCAGGCGCCGTCGTGTGGGCCAGCGGCGGCGCGGCTCCCGTTCCGAGCCCACGTACTCGATCTCGCCGTCGATCCTGCGGTAGCGGAAGACGGCCATGTAGGTGGTGACGACACCGGCGACGTAGCCCTCATCGAGGCCGCTGACCACGCCGCCGACGACGGTCAGGTCGCCGTCGATGCGGGAGCCCTCATCGAGCCCGATGTCGGCGTTCAGCACCACGAGATTCCCGTCGATGCGGCCGGCCAGCTCGACGGGTCCCCCTAGGATGGCGACATCGCCGATGATGGTGCGCTCGGCCGGTATGCGGGTTCGGCCGCTGAAGCGAATGGTGCTGGGACGGTTGTAGAACTCGACCAGCGTTTGGGCCACGCGCCTGGGCAGCTCCTGGTGGGGCGCCTGCGCGCGCACGCCCACCCTGACAGTGTCCTGGGCCGCGAGAGCGAGCGGCCCGGCGAGGAGCAGGGCGGACGCGAGTAGGATCGTGTGCGCGGCTTTCATAGGGCTCCTCCGAAGAAGCAAACTGCTACATAGGCTGCTCTTGAGCAAACCCAGTGCCGGTGCCGGCGCTGTGAGAGGCTAGTGGCCACGGGCTTCGCGGGGCAGAGGGGGCCGCGGGTCGTGTCAGTTGGAAACAGCTGGTGTGCCCGATCGGCACGCCTACTCGTCTGGGCTGGACTCCTCCCGCTGGATTCCCAGACGCTTCATCCGGCGGTAGAGGTTGGGCCGGTCGGTGCTCAGCTGGCGCGCGGCCTCAGCGATGTTGCCGCTGGCGGCAGCCAGGGCGCGCTGGATGAGGGCGCGCTCGTAGCTCTCGAGCAGGTCGGAGAGCGAGCCGCCCTCCTCGGCGGGCGGCTCGGGCCCTGGGCTGCGGCCCCGCGGCAGCACCGAATCGATCTCTGCGGCGCCGATGGTCCGCTCCGGGTAGAGGATCATGAGCCGCTCGACGGCGTTGCCGAGTTCGCGCACGTTGCCCGGCCAGTCGTAGGCGACGAGCGCGTGCATGGCGGCGTCGCCG
>CANPVY010000115.1 GCA_947581845.1 uncultured bacterium
GAGCGGCAAAGGTCGTGCGGTGACAGGCTTCTCGAACGCGACGGGCTGCTCGTCAGTGTGGGGGAGCACCTATCCCTTCAACCCCTACCCGTTCCCCTGGACCAACCACCTGTTCCAGGATGCGCCGTCGATCGCGATCGGCATCTTCGAGGGGCACATGCGGAAGATGGCCGACGGGTTCCGGGCGGTTAGACGGGCCGAGTTGGAGCTGGCGGGCGAGTACGATGCGGCGGAGCACGAGCCGTTCCTCACGCGGTTCGACTGGCGGCAGTTCAGCGACGAGGAGTTCAAGCTCTGCCCGCCGATCTTCGCGGTGGGTGGCGACGGTGCCATGTTCGACATCGGCTTCCAGAACGTGTCACGTCTGCTGGCCTCGGGTAAGCCGGTCCGGATCATTGTGCTGGACACGCAGGTGTACTCGAATACGGGCGGTCAGGCGTGCACCAGCGGCTTCACCGGTCAGGTCTCCGACATGGCCGCCTACGGGGTGGCGCAGCACGGTAAGGAGGAGACCCGGAAGGAGATGTCGCTGATCGCCATGGCCCACCGGGGCGCCTACGTGCTGCAGTCGTCGGAGGCGCTGCCGTCGCACCTGTTGGCGGGTGTGATCAAGGGTCTGAACAGCCGGCGTCCGGCGATCTTCCTGCTGCACTGTCCCTGCCCACCGGAGCACGGGCTCGGCGATGATCAGGCGATGCACGCGGCCAAGCTGTCGCTGGAGAGCCGGGCCTTCCCGTTCATGGTGTTCGATCCCGACGACGGCTACACCTGGAGCGAATGTCTGAACCTGGACGGGAATCCGGAGCCGCAGGAGGACTGGCCGGCCTACGAGCTGAGCTACGTGGACGAGGAGGGTCAGGAGCAGATGATGGAGCTGCCACTGACCATTGGGGACTGGGCGGCCTCCGAGGTGCGCTTCAGGAAGCACTTCAAGCCAGTGCCTGCGGACGCGTCAGACGAGGACCTGGTCCCGTTCCACGAGTACGTCAAGCTGCCGAAGGAGGAGCGGAACGGTCAGACGCCGTTCGTCTATGTCATCGATGGCGAGAAGCGCCTGAACCGGCTCAGTGCCTCTGATGAGATCGTCGAGCTGGCGGAGGACCGCCTGCGCCTGTGGTGGCAGCTCCGCGAGCTGGCCGGGATCAAGGTCGGTGACGAGGCGCGCAGCGTTGTGGAGGAAGAGCTGGAGGCTGAGTTCGAGCAGAAGGCCGCCCAGCTGCGTGCCGAGTACGACGCGAAGCTCGCCGACCTGAGGGCGAAGTACCCGATCGTCGTGGCTCGGCGACTGGCCGAGGGCCTGCTGCGCGCGGGTGACGGCCGGCGCACGGTCGCCGAGATCCTGCAGGAAGCGCAGGGTATGCCGGGCGTGCCGGCGGTGAGCCTCGACCTGCCGGTCGGCGCGGCGCCTGCCGGCGAGGGGGCGGTGGCGGTCGCAGAGCCGGCGGTTGACACGGCAGCAGCGGCGGCGCCCGCGGCGGTTGAGGAGGAAGAAGAAGTCGGCGTGGTGATGGAGCCGTACATCGAGACGGCTCGCTGCACGACCTGCCACGAGTGCACGAACATCAACAAGAAGATGTTCGCCTACAACGACAAGAAGCAGGCGTACATCAAGGACCCGAGAGCCGGCACCTTCAAGGAGCTGGTGACGGCGGCGGAGCGGTGCCCCGTCAGGATTATCCATCCGGGCACGCCGCTCAACCCGAAGGAGAAGGACCTCGAGAAGTGGATGAAGCGGGCGGAGCCGTTCAACTGAGGGTCCTATGTCACCACGGTTCAGCTTCAGACACGGAGTTCATCCGCCCGAGCGTAAGGAGCTGAGCGCGGCGGTCAAGATCCGCCGCATGCCGTTCCCGAGCGAGGTGGTCTTGCCGCTCAGCCAGCACACCGGCAAGCCGGCAAGGCTGATCGTCGCGGAAGGTGACCGGGTGGAGCGGGGAGACAAGCTGGGCGTGGCGGACGGGTTCATCTCGTCTCCCGTCCACGCCTCGGCCAGCGGCAGCGTCGCCGGCATCGACCTCTGGCCGCACCCCGACGGGACCTACAAGCCGGCGGTGCGGATCGCCGTGGATCCGTATTCGGCGCAAGCGCCGCGGCCGCGGATCGTTCCTCACTGGGAGGACCTCGATCCGCCGGGCATCGTGCAGGCGGTCCAGGACGCGGGTGTCGTCGGTCTGGGCGGTGCTGCGTTCCCCACGCACGTGAAGCTGTCGCCACCGAAGGACGTGCAGATCGACACCATCCTCATCAACGGTGCCGAGTGCGAGCCCTACCTGACCACCGATCACCACATCATGTTGGAGTACCCAGAGCGGGTGCATCTGGGGATCCGCATCATGATGCGGGCGCTGGGCGTGGATCGTGTGATCATCGGGATCGAGAAGAACAAGCCGGACGCCATCGAGGCGATCCAGGCGACGTTGCCTACGGATCTCGACGTCACCGTCCACCCGCTGACCGTGAAGTACCCGCAGGGCGCCGAGAAGATGCTGATCAAGGCGCTGCTGGGACGTGAGGTCCCCTCCGGCAAGCTGCCGCTACACGTCGGGGTCGTGGTGCAGAACGTGGGCTCGGTTGCCGCCATCGCCGAGGTGTTCGAGACCGGCCTGCCGCTGATCGAGCGGATCGTCACGGTCAGCGGCCGCGGCATCAAGCGGCCGTCCAACCTGATCGTGCCCGTGGGTTCCAAGGTTCGGGATCTGATCGCTGCCTGTGACGGTCTGACCGAGGACGCGCACGAGATCGTGTTCGGCGGGCCGATGATGGGTGCGCCGCAGGCGAGCCTGGATGTGCCGATCCTGAAGGGAACGACCGGCGTCGTCGTGCTCAGCCGCGCTGAGACCAAGCCAAAAGAAACGTACGCCTGCATCCGCTGCGGTCACTGTCTAGACGCTTGCCCGGTCTTCCTCAACCCGCAGCTCTTGGGTCAGCTGGCACTGGCGGGCAGCTACCTGGAGACGGAGGCACACCACATCTGGGACTGCATGCTCTGCGGCTGTTGCTCCTACGTCTGCCCGTCGAACATCCCGCTGTCACAGCTGTTTCAGGTCACACGGACCGCCATCGGGCGGCTCAAAGCGCAAGCGGCGGCATGAGGCTGCCGCAGCTGCTCGTCACGGCGTCACCCCACCTCAAGGGGCCCGATAGCACGCCGAAGATCATGTGGAACGTGGTGGCCAGCCTCGTGCCTGTGATCGCGGCGGCGGGCTACTTCTTCGGCTTCGGCGCGCTACTGGTGGTCTTTGCGGCCACGCTGGGCTCGCTGCTCACGGAGTGGGTGTTGGGGGCGAAGGGCTCGCTGCGTGATGGGTCAGGTGTCATTACCGGCTTACTGCTCGGCCTGACCTTGCCGCCCGGCTTCCCGCTCTGGATGGCGTTCATCGGGGGCGTGGTCGCCATCGCCTTCGGCAAGCTCATCTTCGGCGGGCTGGGTCAGAACATCTTCAATCCGGCCCTGCTGGGGCGCGCTTTCCTGCAGGCGGCGTTCCCCGTGGCGATCACGACCTGGCCGGTAGGCGGCGGCGGCTTCTGGGACATCAGAGCGGAGAACCTGTCTCTACCCTTCGTGGCGATGGGTCAGACGGACACGGTGACGGGAGCGACGCCGCTGGGGCTCATGAAGTTCGAGGGTGTGGCGACCGCGGTGCGTGACCTGTTCCTGGGCACGATCAGCGGCTCGGCGGGTGAGACCTCGGCGTTGATCATCACGCTCTGTGGCGGCTACCTGGCGCTGCGCAATTTCCTGAACTGGCGCATCCCCATCAGCATCTTCATCACGGTCGCCGTGCTTTCCGAGGTGCTGCACCTACTGAACCCGGCGTACCCGGGACCGCTGTTCATGCTGTTCTCCGGCGGCTTGATGATCGGTGCCTGGTTCATGGCCACGGACATGGTCACCTCGCCGGTCACCCACAAGGGCTGCTGGATCTTCGGGGCCGGTGTCGGTGCCCTAGTGGTCATCATCCGGCTGTGGGGCGGTCTGCCGGAAGGCGTGATGTACGCGATCCTGATCATGAACGCCCTCGTCCCGTACATCAATCGGGCCACGCAGCCGACGGTGTTCGGGACGCGGGTAACGGAGGCGGCCTCGTGAGCGGCGCGGGTGAGGGGAACGG
>CANPVY010000116.1 GCA_947581845.1 uncultured bacterium
CCCGCCTCCGCAGGATCCTCTTGCGGCAGGAAGAAGCGTCCCAGGACCGGCTCGACGCCGAATATTCGAAAGAAGCTGGGCGAGACGCTCTCGGCCCGCACCCGCTCTGGCGCGCCCGCGCCCCTGAGACTCAGGTTCACCGCTCTGCGACCGGCCAGCTCCTCCATGGTCCGGCTCAGTTCCCGCATGTCCAAGTAGTCAGCCGGCGAGAAGGAGGAGTAGAATTCGCCCTCTCTCCGCTGTTCCACTACCACCAGCCGCTCCGCGCTCTCGTACGGTAGCGGGCGTAGAACGACGGAATACAGCACATTGAAGATGGCCGTGTTGCCGCCGATCCCCAGGCCCAAACAGAGCAGCGCGGCGACTGCGAAGACGGGGTTCTTCAGCAGTACTCGCAACGCGAAGCGAAGATCATCGGCGATTCCGTGCATGGGTCCTCCGCACTCAGAGGCAAGTCCGGTGCCGGCGTGTCCGGTCGCTTCAATCCGTTGTCAGACAATGATTTAACGTAGGTGGGCACCGCGGCCCCGCAGTCGCGCCCTGTCCGCTTCCGGCACAGCTCTGTCCGAATACGAACGGCGGCCGCAGGGGCGCCAGCCTATAGCCGCCACAGATACGAGGTCTTGAAGAAGAGCGCTCTCTTCGTCTCCAGGAATCGATCGCTCTCGACGTACTCGCCGTTCGCCCAGCGAACCTTGTCGTACAGCGATCCGTAGCCGATGTGGATGACCGTGCCTGGAATGTAGGTGAACGAAGCCAGGAAATCAGTGAGAAGCTCGGACCTGTACTCGTTGTACTCGAGGATCCCGCGGAAGAACAGGTAGCGGTTCACTTGATACGTCAGTCTCCCCCGCGTGATGGGATACTCGTAGATCTTCCTAGAGTCTGAATCCCGGTAGAAGTCATTGTAAATGAAGCTGAGATCGAACTGCAGATTGTCCGATGGCTGATAGATGAGGTCGGCCGTCAGACGGTTGCTACTCCCTTGATAGGGATCCTCAGAGTAGTAGATCGCCTTGACATGTCTATACAAGACGCCCGCGTAGAGCTGTCTTGTGAATTGCCCGCCGCCGAACACGTGGAAGCCACCGGTCTTGAATTGCTCACCCAAAAAGACTTCGGTCGAATAAGAGTACTTGACCTTGAAGATGATGCTTCCCCAGAGATAGTTCTGGAACGAGATGTGATTGAACGTCTCCCAGAGATTGCTGAACTTGTCCCGGGTCTGAGCCGTGAACAGCTCCGCATCGATCCGCCGAACGATGCTTGAGGCGGGATAGAGCTTCGGCCTGAGAAGCGCGCTGAACTGGAGGATGCCTGCACGTGTGATGTAGCCCGTCTCGGCCCGGAAGTCCTCGGCGATGTCCTTGACGACCAGGCTATAGTCGACGTCCCGGGTCCCACGAGCAAAGTGAAGCCCGATCGCATGACCGTCCTGCCGCCGAGATGGACTATCCTCCTTCGCTTGCGAGAACAGGCCGTGATATCCCAAGGTGCTCGACTCAGTGACTCTGACCTGGCCATCGATGCCGAATACCCGATTGAAGTGGTCTCTGAGCTCCCTGCCGGCGTAGATACCGCCGATGTAGCTGTCCTCGCTCAATGCCCTCTTGTAGCGGAGTATGGGGAAATGCGCGTATTCGCCTCCGGGTAGCGAGTCCGATTCCGGCAACGCGTCCACCGCGTAGATCGTTGCCAGCGTGTTCCTGCTGCCGATCTTGCCGGCGAGCTTCGCCCCGCCAACCGGGTCTACGATCGTCCGCGTATACACGATCGACTGGACGGGATCCCTCTCAGAGGCCGCCGCCGCCGCGACCGTGAAGTGCTCATGCCCCTCGAGAAAGAAGGGCCTCTTCTCAGCGAAATAGAGCTGGTAGCGCAGATTGATATCGACCTGCCCCGCGTCAGCCTCGATCTGGCTGAAATCGGGATTGTAGGTACCGTCGAGGATCAGGTCCGACGTGATCCCGTACTTCGCCGTTATGCTGATGTCGCCGCGCTCTTCCTCCGTCGTGAGCTTCCCCTCATCCATCGCCCTCCGCTGGCTGTACGTGACTGCCGGGAGCAACTCGAAGAGGGTAGACCGTTCCAGATCACGGAAGACCAGCGGGCTCATCTGAGTCAGCCACGATTCTCCTCGTTCCGGATTCAGCGGCGGGCAGGTGCCGTACTGCGACCGCCGGCTGATGTGCCGTTCGAAGATGACGCCCATCCTTACGGGGTCAGCGTGAGCGAAGCGAATGCTCTTCAGTGGGATTCTGATCTCTACGCTGTATCCATTTTCGTCGACTCGCCCTCCGCTGTACCACACCAGGTCGACACTCCTGTCCTCCACACCGCCTGCATAGCGGCTGTCTCCCTGGACCCCCTGGGGGTTGATGTAGAACGCGTAGAGTGACTGCTGATCGTTGAACGAATCGAGATTGATCGCGACCCAGTCATCGCGAGCTATGTTATCCCGGCTGGAGATGGATCTCTTGATCTTGTCAGGTTCGCTGTCGAGGGCCCGGAAGGCGAAGTAGAGGTTCTCCGCGTCGTACGCCATGTAGGCTCTCGTCTCACCGGCCAGCTCCAGGCCATAGTCAGGTGCGTAAGTCCTGAACTCGGTCACGTAGGGAGACTCCTGCCAGACGGCGTCATCGAGATTCCCATCGATGACCGGCGGAGTCTCCGTGCGCAGGGGCTCGAGCGGCGCCTGAGCCCGAACGGGGTCCAGCCACATGAGGAGGAGAACGACCGGTAGAATCAGCTTTGTGACCAGATCTCTCATCTAACCTCGGCCAGATCCCCACAGCCCGCCTGCAAACCTATCACGCGGTCCAGCGTCTCAGCCCTTCGACGCGGTCGGGGATCCTTTCGACCCGACGCTGAAACACGTTCCTGGTGATGGTAGACTACTCGGTGAGCCTCTGAGGGCCGTATGTGACCGCGGGCCGCTCCTGATCCGCTGTCATCGAAGCCCTGCTCGCGGAATCCATCCCCGCCGGATAGACCGGTAAACCGCTGCGAGCTGGGCGAGGCTGGTCACGGCTGCATCGCCTCAGTATCTCACGCGGCGTGGGCCTGCCATGAACCAGATCATGAAACCGAACGCGGGCAGTACCAGGATCAGCGCCGTCCACAACACCTTCCCACTCGTGGAGGCGCGGCTCTGGACCACGTTCATGATCGCCCAGATGTCAGCGACCAGAACCAGCAGACTGAAGAAACGGCCCATTTCTTCTTTCCTCACAAGAACTTCCGGAGGGACAGATCAGTCACGAACCCTACCGTCACTACGCATGACATCCACCGAAGGTGTCACAGCCTGCTCGCCCAAGCGAGCCGCCACGGGCAGTCAGCGATTCACGATGGCGCGCAGGAACGCCAGCACGACCTCCCAGTTGCGCTCGACGCTCGCACCGACGCGTTCTGCATTGAGCATCGACGACCCGTGCACGCTGGGGTCGGCGATATAGGTGGCGTGCCCTTGTTCCTGGAACATCGCCAGCTGGCGCTGCACCTCTTCCTCTTGCATCTCCGAGGCGGACTGCAGAATCAGTAACGGCACGCTCAGTACCGCGCTGTCAGCATCCCGGCGGCACTCCTGCATCTCCGCACCACAGGCCGGCGAGAACGCCAATACGCCGTGAACCTCGCCCGGATGCTCCGCGGCCAGGCGGATCGCCAGCGTCGCGCTGTAACTGCTCCCCCAGGCGATACGCACCCCGCTGTAGCCCTCCGTCATCACGTAGCGCAGCGCCGCCTCCAGGTCGGCGTAAGCGTCGCAGTAGGAGTGCTCGGCCCCCTCCAAGGCAGCCACCGTGCGGTTGATTCCACCTGGCTGCTCGCCGCCCCGCCGTTGATCGATGGCCAGAGCGTTGAACCCTTGCTCGATCAGCCTGGGCACCAACGGACCGTATTCGGCCCGCGCATTACCTCCGCCCTGGTGAAAGAGCAGGATGATGGGCGTCGCCTTGGACTCGTCCCCAAGGCAGAGGTCTCCGTAGACAGTGATCCCGTCGTCGGTCACGAACGAGACCTCCCGCACGATCAACGAATCGGCTTCTTGGCCGAGGACTCCGGAAGAAGAGTTCAGCGCGGCCAGGGTGGCCACGCCAAGCGCTACGGCACACTTGCCCACGCGCTGTCTCATGCCGCCCTCCTCCTGGAAATTCGCTACCCCACCGCGGTGAAGCTATGTTTCCGCAGGAAAGGGGGCCAGAGCGGAGGATGCGAGTCGGTTACGTCCAGATCTACACGGGCGACGGAAAGGGTAAGACCACAGCAGCGCTGGGTCTGGCGCTCAGAGCTTCGGGCCACGGGATGCGGTCCTATGTGGGCCAGTTCATGAAAGGCCAGCACTACGGCGAGCTGGCCGCACTCCGTGATCATCCCGACATCACGATCGAACAGTACGGTGATCTCCAGTGTATTCGGCGCGAGGACGTCACCGCCGAGCACATCGCCCAGGCTCACCGCGGCCTGGAGTGTGCCCGCCAGGCGATGCACTCAGGCCAGTACCACATCATCGTGCTGGACGAGGTCAACGTGGCACTCTGGTTCGGACTGCTGGGCGTCGATGAGGTGCTGGCGTTCCTGGACGAACGGCCAGAGAACGTTGAGGTCATCCTAACCGGTCGTCGCGCACCCGCCGAGCTCATCGCTGCAGCAGACCTGGTCACCGAGATGACGGAAGTAAAGCATTACTATCAGCGAGGCGTGACCGCGCGCGATGGCATTGAACGCTGATATCGGCGTCGAATAGCCGAACCGCAACGATGCGACTCGACCACATACTCTTGCTCGCTTTGATGCCGTCCGCCCTGCTCGCGTGCTCCGCAATCGGGCGGGACGAGTCGCGCTGTGCGCGTCACCTGGAAGCGCGCGATGTCGGGGTCCGTGCTGAGGTCTCGATTCCCCGCGGCGAAGCCTGCTCTGTGGGCAGCTACCAGGTGGCCGTCTGGTTCGAGGACGGGACGGTCCGTGCATTCTCGCGCGAGCGTGGTGGTCAGCTTGCTGGCCTCTGGCTGGTCGACCTGGCACGCGATGGCGTGCTTGACCTCCTCGTCAGCACGACCTCGGCGGAAAGCGGCTCGTACGGCGCCATCGCGTGGTATCAATGGACAGCAGACGAATTTGCAGAGCGGGAACTGGCAGCTTTGGACAGCACGCAGCGGAGGGGCTACGCCGGGCACGACTTCTTCGAGGTCGTCGAGGGCGAGCTGTATCGGAGTTTCCCTCTCTACTCGCAG
>CANPVY010000117.1 GCA_947581845.1 uncultured bacterium
GAGTCGCTTCGCGGATGGGCGACCGATCAAGGGCTACGTGCAGGTCGCCAAGATCATCTTGTACGTGGTGGGCGGTATCGTTGCCATAGCAACGCTGACCGGACGATCGCCCGTCCTTCTGCTCAGCGGCCTGGGCGCAATGACGGCGGTGCTGCTGATCGTCTTCCGTGACACTATCCTATCGTTCGTCGCCAGCTTGCAGATCGCGAGCTATGACATGATGCGCGTCGGCGACTGGATCGAGATGCCCCAGTTCGGTGTCGATGGTGATGTCATCGACATTGGCCTACACACCATCAAAGTGCAGAACTGGGACAAGACCGTGATCTCGATACCCACGCACAAGTTCATCAGCGATTCGTTCAAGAACTGGCGCGCCATGCGCGAGGCGGGTGGCCGGCGCATCAAGCGCGCCATTCATATCGACATGAACTCGATCCGCTTCCTCGACGACACGGATATCGAGCGCTTCGAGAGGTTCGTACTGCTACGGGACTATATGCGTCAGAAGCGGAAGGAGCTGGACGAGTACAACGCCGCACACGCCGGCGACCCGGGCCTTGTGGCCAATGCACGCCGCCTCACCAACATCGGGACCTTTCGGGCGTATGTGGTGCGCTATCTTCGCGACCACCCCAAGGTGCACAGGGGATTGACACTGATGGTGCGGCAGCGTGATCCGACGTCGAATGGTCTGCCACTCGAGATCTACGTCTTTTCGAGCGACGTGAACTGGGTGGACTACGAGGGCATCCAGTCGGACATCTTCGATCACATCATCGCGATCGTGCCCGAGTTCGGGCTCAGGGTGTTCCAGGCTCCCTCAGGGCGTGACTTCACGGCGGCACTGCGGCTTCCGCCGAGCGGAGAGTCTTCCTAGTAGAGATCTACCGGCCTCTTCCCCAGGGAGAACATGCTGGTACCCAAGCACAAGGTTCTGATCGTGCGTTGCGATGCCTACGATCCCGAGCGGATCGCCGGCATCGTCAAACAGGGGATGCAGGAGCTGGGCGCACGGCCCTCCGGCAGGATCCTGCTGAAGCCCAACGTGGTCATCGCCCACCCCCGGAGGTTCCCCCACGCCTTCACCCGCAGAGAGTTTCTGGACGGTGTGATCTCGGCGGTCAAAGCCAGGGCCGAGAACGTCAAGGAGATCGCTGTGGGTGAGCGCTCCGGCATTGTCATACCGACCCGCTACAGCTTCAAGCAGGCCGGGTACCTCGACGTGATCAAGAGACACAAGGTCAAGGCCTACTACTTCGATGAGTCCAGGCAGGTGCCGGTACGGTTGTCCAAGCCGGGGCGGCTGCGGGACAACGTATATGTGCCACAGCCGATCACGGAGTGCGACTACCTCATCAATCTGCCCAAGTTCAAGGCCCACCCGTGGTGTCGGGTGACCTTCAGCCTGAAGAACTTCATCGGCCTTCAGGACGATCGGCACCGTCTGGTGGATCATAACCTCTTCCTGGAACACAAGATCGCCGACCTGCAGGAGGTCATCGAGCCGAAGTTCATAGCCATCGACGGTATCATCGCCGGGCAGAGGATGATGCTGACCCCGACGCCCTTCCCTCTGGGCGCCATCGTCATGGGCACGAACTCCTGTGCCGTGGATACCGTGGCTTGCCACATGGTGCACATCGATCCCAAAGACGTCGCGCACCTCCGGTTTGCCGCCGAGCGAGGGTACGGGCCCATGAGCCTGGACGAGATCGAGGTGGCGGGCGATTTCCCTCTGGAAGAGGTGCAGGAGCGAACCCAAAGCTTCGAGATCTGCTTCGAACGGATCGATGACTACTTCAGAGACGACGGCAACCTCACCTGCACAGTAGGGACCTTTCCAGAGGAACATTCCCCCGACTACTGCTGGGGCGGCTGTCCGGGGGCTCTGCAGGAGGCCATGCACATCTTCAAGACCTTCTACCCCGAACCCGAGAAGAGGATGAAGAGGATCCGCTACGTGGTGGGTAAGGTGGCGGGACCGCTGGACCTCGAAGGCGATGAGAGGGTCATTTTCGCCGGAAACTGCACCAGCTGGGAGGGCCGTATCGGCGGTGATGCCGTAAAGATCGAGAGCAGCTACAAGACGGCGAGCGCGGTCGATGAGCGAAGGACGAGATCCCACGACATGCTGCTCAAGATGAGTAAAGCCCTGTGGAACTGCGCCAGGAAGCGCTCATCGCGGTACATTCGTGTCACGGGCTGCCCGGTCTCCGTTGCCGAGCATCTGCATTACCTCTCTACTCTAGGCAAGATCAAGAATCCCAACCTGGAGCCGCGACTGATGAGCATGGTGTACATCGCCTATTGGCGGATGCGTATCAGCCGTTTCCTGAACCGCTTCTTGAGGATAACACTGCGCTGAGGATAGCGCACCGCCGCCAGCGCACCCTACTTTCGATCGCTGGTACTTCCTGGGTGTCAGGATTCCGGGGGGCGGACCCGGATCAGGGTATCGACGGGTGGCAGATCCGGCTTCGGCTCGGGAGGAGGCGGCGGCTCGCGCTCCAGCGCGAACTCCACGATCCGGGCCAGCGCCTGGTCAAACGAGTAGCCCCCCTGTTCCACCGAATCCATGAATGAGACGCCCTCCGTGATGTCCGGGTTCGGGTTCACCTCCAGCACGTACGGCTTGTTGTCCCTCAGCCTGATATCAATGCGGGCATAGTCCCGGCAGCGGGTGATCTCATATGCCCGGATGGCCACTTTCTCCACCCTTTGGAGCAACCGCTTGGGCAGCGAGGCCGGGCAGATCGCATGCACACGATGGTAGACCTCTTCCAGCGGGTTCCATTTCGCCGCGTAGCTGATGATGGGCGGGTGGTCGGCCGGTAGCTCGGAGAAGTCGAACTCGATGGGCGGAAGCACCTCCGGTGGGTCGTTGCCCCACACCGAGACGTGCAGCTCCCGGCCCTCAATGAACTCCTCGACCAGGATCGGCACCCCGAAATCTTCGCACACGTGCTTGAGCCGCTCGGCGAGCTGCTCGCGATCGCGGACCACGGAACCCTTCTCCACGCCATAGCTCGCGTCTTCCCATGACGGCTTCACGATCAGCGGGAAGCGCAGGCCGAGCCGCTTCGGTACCGTCGGGCCGTGCAGCATCTTGAAGCGCGGCGTCGGCACCCCGTTGTCCAGCAGGAGATGCTTGGTGAGCCCCTTCCTCTGGCACAGCGACAGAGCGAACGCCGGCGCGCCGGTGTACGGGATTCGGTAGAGGTCGAACATCGCCGCGATCGCGGGCTCGAGATCGGCGTCGTCGTGGAAATGTTCGACTAGGTTGAAGATGACGTCGGGGCGGCTGCGCTTGAGCACCCGCTCCAGCTTCTTGAGGTCCTCCTCCAGGTTGACGGCGCGCGCCCGGTATCCGACCCGCCGCAGCGCGCGCACGATGTCGTCGTACTCCTCCTTTAGTGTCGAGACGTGGATCGGGTACTCCGGCTCGAAACCCAGCGTCGCAGGGTCCACTTCCTTGAGCTTCTCGTACCAGTCTTCGCCGACATAGTTGTAGAGGACGATGACTGACTTCTTGCGCTCTACAGGCTGTTCCATCGCTGTGCTCAAACGCTCCTCCGCCTCATCCCAGTGTTGGCAACCGGCAGAAATATACTAAGTTGGCATGCGAGGAGAGAGGTGCCCCCGATGGGAATCTACCCGCAACCCAATCGCTGGCAGTGTGGGCCCTTCGCGCTCAAGCACGCGCTCCTGGTCCACGGGATTCTGGTGCCCGAGCGGGAGATCTCGAAGGCCGCCGGCGCGTCCTGGCACGGCACCGACGACAGCCAACTCGCCAGGGCCGCCCGCCGCTTTGACTGCGATCTCCTGATGATCCGCAGGCTGGACGCGCAGAAGGCACGCCGAGAGCTGTCACGCTATCTCCGCAAAGGCATCCCTTGCCTCCTTTGTGTGCAAGAGTGGAGCCATTGGGTGACGGTCGTGAAGGAGGAGAAGGGTCGCTTCATCCTCCTCGATAGCCGGGATCCGGCGGTCCTCGTCATCGCCTCCTGGCCCCAGCTCAAGAGCCAGTGGGTCTGCCACGAGCCGGACGAGTACGACGAGGAGACGGTCTACACGATCTACGACTTGCATCCGCTGGTTCCCCGAGGCCGTACCCGGACACGGGCCAAGTTCTCGCTGGAGCGGGCGCGCTACCTGCGCCGTAGGTCCAATCGCGAGTTCATGCGGCTCTGGGACGTCTACGTCGAGGACCTGCTCGCCCTCTGCAGGCCGCGCACGCCGCTCAGCGAGAAGGTCATCTCACTCGGCGAGTTCCTGCGGCGGCATGAGGCAATGATCCTCGACCAGCTCGACTTCTGGCACGGCGACATCGAGCAGACCGCTGCGAGGAAGGTGCTCGAGCAGATGCATCTTGTCGCCGACACCTACGGGCTCGTGATCCCCGTGGACGACGAGAAGCGGGCGATCGCGGCCATCGGCATCATCCTCGGATTGTGGGCGGCGGCGGAGTACGGCGTGAAGCCGGTCTATCGCGTCGAGCAGAAGCGGAAGCGCCGCTCGTCCTGAAGCGGGCTGATCCAGAGCCATCCATGATGCCGCAGGCGGCGTAACGCGGTGTCGGCAAACATCCGCCTGCAATGGATCTCTCGTTATCAAGACGGAGGAAGTACCAGATGAAAGCTCACCGACTCAGCCTCATCGCCCTCCTCTGCGGTGTGCTCTTCTCACTGGATGCCGTTGCTCAGGAGATACCGACGCAAGAGGAGTTCTTCGAGATCGCACGCACACAAGGCGTCGCGGAAGCGGTGGAAGTCTTCCACAACGTGCGGCAACAGAACCCTGATGCCGTCATCTTCGCTGAATACCCGATGAACAGCTTCGGGCTCCGCTACCTGTACGGGGGTCGGGTAGAGGAGGCTATCGAGCTGCTCAAGCTCAACGTCCTGGCCTATCCCGACGCCTTCAACACGTACGACAGTCTGGCCGAAGCCTACATGATTCACGGGCAGATCGACCTGGCAGTCGAGAACTACGAGAGGTCGATCGAGCTGAACAGTGATAACATCCGCGGTGTCAGGTACATCTACCTTCTGCAGCACTACACGAAGCACGAGTACCACATCCCGATGCGCGATGGCGTGAGGCTGTACACACAGGTCTACATCCCCAAAGACCGCAGCCGGACCTACCCCATCTTGCTCAGGCGCACGCCGTATTCGGTTGGCTACTACGGGCCGACCTACTTCCGTAGCCGGCTGGGTCCGAACGACCTCTACCCCAGAGAAGGCTTCATCTTCGTCGAACAGGATGTGCGCGGTAAGTACCAGTCGGAAGGCGAGTTCGTGGTGATGAGGCCTCACAAGCCGCACAAGCGTGGCCCTCAGGACACCGATGAGAGCAGCGACACCTACGACACCATCGAGTGGCTGTTGCAGAACATCCCGAATCATAACGGGAGAGTCGGGCAGTACGGCATCTCCTATCCCGGATTCCAGACGGTGATGGGCATGATCGATGCCCATCCAGCACTCGTGGCCTCCTCACCGCAGGCCTCACCCGCCGACATGTGGATCGGGGACGACTTCCACCACAATGGTGCTTTCCGCCTGATGTATACCTTCGATTGGCTGGCCCGCAGTGCTCGGACGAGAACCGGGCCCTCAACGAGCGGGGCCGGGCGGTTCGACTACGGGACCCCGGATGGGTACCAGTTCTTCCTCGATCTCGGGCCGCTGCCCAACGTTGACACGAGGTACTTCCACGCTACCGTGCCGACCTGGAACGAGTACATGGAGCACGGCGACTACGACGACTATTGGAAACAGCAGGACGTTCTGCCGCACTTGGGCAACATCGACCATGCGGTCCTTCACGTCGCCGGCTGGTTCGATGCGGAGGACTTCCGCGGCCCGATGAACATCTACTATACGCTCGAGGAGAAAAACCCGGAGAACAAGAGCATCATCGTCGTGGGGCCCTGGCGGCACGGCGGCTGGGCCTCGATGGACGGCGATGCACTGGGCGAGATCAACTTCGAGCAGAAGACGGGCGTCTACTTCCGGGAGAACGTCGAGTTCCCGTTCTTCAACTACTACCTGAAAGACAGCGGCACGATGGACCTCCCCGAAGCCCTGGTCTTCGAGACCGGTTCGAACGAGTGGGAGTCCTACAGTGACTGGCCGCCGCAGGAGACGACCGAGAGGTCCTTGTACTTCCACGCCGATGGCCGACTTTCGTTCGAGCCCCCGTCCCGCGAGTCAGAGCAAGCCTACGATTCCTACACCAGCGACCCGGACAAGCCGGTACCGTGGTCCGCGGAGCTTGGCACCAGGCAGGGCCACCTCTGGATGGTCGAAGATCAGCGCTTCGCCGCACGCAGGCCCGACGTCCTCGTCTACAGGTCGGATGTGCTGACCGAGGAGATCACGATCGCCGGCCCGATTGTCGCTGACCTGTTCGTGTCCACGACCGGAACGGATGCGGACTGGATCGTCAAGCTGATCGATGTCTACCCGGACACGACATCAGAGCGAGCCGCTGACTCCGGTATGCGGATGGGCGGCTTCCAGATGCTGCTGGCCGGCGAAGTGTTCAGGGCGAAGTACCGGAACAGCTTCGAGAACCCCGAGCCGCTGGTACCGAACCAGGTGACGGAGATCGCGTTCGACCTGGGAGACAAGAGCCATACCTTTAAGCAAGGCCACAGGATCATGGTCCAGGTTCAAAGCACCTGGTTCCCTGTGATCGACCGGAACCCGCAGCGCTTCGTGGACATCTATCATGCGACGGCGGATGACTACCAGAGCGCCGTGCACAAGGTGCACCGGTCAGTAGAGTTCCC
>CANPVY010000118.1 GCA_947581845.1 uncultured bacterium
CGCCTGCAGATAGGACGGGTACACACGCTTGCCCTGGTAAAAGTAGCGTCCGCGGCGGATCTTGTAGGTGGACCCCGCCGGTATCACTCTCCCCTCACCTGCCCGGGTGGAGACGTGGTTCAACGCTTTGATGGCGACATCTCCCATCAACATGATCGCCCTCAGCTTCGGGAAGAGCGCGAGCTCCTCCTCCAGTATCTCAGAGCATTGCTTGATAGTAGCGGCCTTGATGCCGTACCCGGTCTTACCGCATTTCACAGCGGTCGTGAGATATACGCCGAGCCTGAGTATGTCCTCAACGGAGGATACGTCTGCGCCCGCATCACGGAATGCCTGAACCGTCATCTCCTGGAAGTGAGGCTTGCCCCTCGCATAGTAGTAATCGCTCGGATCCGATGGCGCCGCCTCCGAGATCATCACGAGCTTGACCTTGTTGACCTGAACGTCGAGCTCCGGGACGACGTAGCATTTATGCCTGACGTCAGCGCAGGGGAACCTCTCGCATCCGATACACTGACTCACCCGCATACCCACCTCTCCTCAGGTGTTCCACTCAGCCGTCGCTGAACTCACAATCGGGTCCGGATCAGAACAGCTCCACCTGATCGCTGAGCTCCGTCGGGAGCCGCTCGCCGCGCGCGACCTTGCGCGCCCAACGCGACGGCTCGGGCAGCCGATAACGGGTGCTGCACTTCAACACGAACTCGACAGCGTGTACAAGATCGATCAGGTGACCAATCGAGACATAGAGCGGGCTCACGTCCGTCTGCGTCCGCACCACCATGCCGACAATGCAGTCCGGATCATGCTCGTCCCACAACTCGGCCGTGTCACCGCGATTTGGACCCGGATCCGCGTGACGTCCATACAGCCTGGACTTGGCCACGCCGATGCTGGGCCGCTCGAACCACAGCCCCATGTGCGCCGCCAGGCCGATCCCGCGCGGGTGAGCGATACCCTGCGCGTCGAACATGACGAGATCGGGCTTCGTCCGCAGCTTCTCCCACGCGGCTACGACGGCTGGACCCTCGCGAAACGCCAGCAGCCCAGGGATGTACGGGAAGCTGAATGGCGCCTCTACGGTCGCGCCCTCCAACGGCGTAAGGTCGGGATAGCGCAGCACGACGGCCGAAGCCCGGGCCTGCTTCTCCTCGAGGCCCACATCCACCGCACCGACCGTCGTCACCTGCCGCCCATCCCACGAGAGCACCAGGCGGCCACGCAGCTCGGCCTGGATCTTGATCGCCTCATCTGGGCTCACCGTCCAGGCGTGTAAGTTCGCTGGACTCACTGCTACCTCCACTTCTCAGGCCGCAGACTCGACCGTCTCCCCGGCTGTTCCTCCACCACCGGGACAACGACCATGAAGCGCGGCTGGGCGCTCACCACTCGCGAGACATGGGTTAACCGATGTGAACTAACGATCACCTGAGCACCTGGAACACCCGGCCAAGGGTGACCAGCGCCGAGATCTGGAACAGTACGATCACCAGCAACGCCGCCCGTACAACACTCCACTCCAACGCGAGATCTTCTAGTCCCTGCCAGATGTCCAACAACGCGAGATAGCTCAGCACCACCGCAACCACGGAAAACGCGCCGAGCAGCAGAGAGAGTCCCACAGCACGTCGCAGCGGTCTCATGGATTACCTACCTCGGATACGTGGTTCCTGTAGCGACCCGACGCAGCTCGCTGACTACACTCGGTCACTGCGGGCGAAACTCCTCGCCAACACCATCTACGAAGAACTCCACCCGCCCACACCGCGGGCACATGTATACGTCGAAATGCTCGCGGTTCTCGAACAGCTCCGCTATGTCCCCAAGGATACCCCACTGCATGCCTTCGTGAAACTTCTTAGTGCCGCAATACTCCAGCGGAGAGCCGCAGCGTGGGCATTGCATTGGGTCCGGATGACGGTCAGCTGACATACATGCCTCCTCCTGCAGCCCTCTGATTCCCGCTTTGTGCTGCGCGCCTCGGCTAGTCTCCGCCCTCGAGTCGAGCAGCCAGCTGAGCGACCCGCTCGCCCAGCGCCACGCCTTTGGCGAGGAACCTCGGGTCGATCCATGGCTCCTCGCGCGTGTCAGTGAAAGGCTCCTCCAATGTGACCGTCGAGGCACCGAACGCTTCCGTCCAGGTCGGCCCACCCACGACGATCATATTATAGATCAACATGCTGTGGAGGATGTTGAGCTGGACTAGCTCCTCCCCAGCGGAGATTCCGCCGCCCGTGACGAAGGCGGCGCCGATCTTGTCCTTCATCCCCCCTTCCCACGGCCAGTGACTCAAGAACTCCTGGACTGGCGCTGCTACGTTCGCAGCGTACACCGGCGTGCCCACGATGACAGCGTCAGCCCAGGGCAGATCGTCGGCGGACGTCTCGTCTACCGAGAGAAGACGCACCTCGCCGTCAGATGCCGCCCTCGCACCCCTGGCCACCGCTTCCGCCATCGCCTGTGTGTGCCCACCCTCGCTGTAGTACACGACGAGCACGTTCTGAGCAAGAACGCTGGCACTATGCAGACAGACGAACAGCGCGGACAGGAAAATGCCCATCGTAGTCCGACCCATCATGGAAGTTACGCTCCGCTCCGAGGGTTCTAGCACAGATCACCGCTGTCGATGAAGCGCACATCACGGCCCCAACGACCACTTCAGTTGAAATTCGATCTCTTCCTCCGACGAGCCTCGCTCATGCTCGATATTGATGGTCGCTGTAGGAGGAATCGAGATACGCTCACCCGCAACCTGAATGCGGAAGCGCTCTCCTTGCTCGAGGCATTCAGCCAGCCGTCGCAGCTTCGCGATGAACTGCCGGCGCGGGTAGCCTTGCTCGATGTCGCGCCTGCGGCGCTTCTTCCGTGCTGCCACTCAGCACCACCTCCCGCTGATCAGCCGGAATCCGAAACCCTCCCCATCACCAGCCCGATAGGCTCGTTATCTGCGTACACTCGCCACCCAGTCACTCCGCCATCTCGCACCAGCGTGCTTCACTCCCAATCCGCGCTATCTCTGACCCTCCGAGCCAGCCTCGACCGCCGGCTCGTCCAAGTTCCAGATCTCCAGGGTGACCAGCCACGTACCGTCCGGACCCCTCCGCCATATCTGCAGGTACTTGCCCGTGTCCGACACCGGCTCGGGCGCACCCTCGAACATGAGGCTTTCCGAGAAGCTCCCGCGAACGAAGGCGAGATCGGCGCGACCGTCGATCTCTTGGATCTCGTTGCTGTACTGCGTGACCGTGAGATTGAACGAGGCCACCCATGCTTGCCAGGTCGCACGCCCCTCCATGACAGGCGCACCGGGCAGCATCAGCACAACGTCCTCGCTGTAGATCTCCGCTGCCGCAGCCCAATCGTTGGCCAGCGCTGCTTGCACGAACACGTTCGTCTTCTCCCTGATCGCCGCCACGTCCTCATCAGACAACGCACCCGCTTCCTGAGCAGGCGGTTGACAGGCCACGATCGTGAGCCCGATCGCCACGGCGGCCACCACTAGGTATCGCGTGAACATCCTAGCCTCCTTATGCCCCTGCTCGATTAGTCACCCTCAGCAGACACCAGCGCCGGAATCGATTGCGTGCCCACCAGACTCGATGAGATCGATCTCCGACCCGCCTCAGCATGGGGCCTGAGGACCGGCGTTTCGACTACGGGGTGATGAACCAGAATGAGCACAGCACTTAACGCTACAATTTGGACGCCGTCAGCGACAGCTGCAAACGCTCGCCAGACAATACCGGAACGCAGATGGCTGTAGCCGCGTGGCGATGCAGATCACTTCCTGACTATCGGGAAGCCATGTAGCTTGGTTTGTCCTGGCAGATACCCGCAACTGCTTTGGGGGTCGATAATGAAGACTGGGCACTTTGGGTTGCTGATCTTGGCACTCCTCTTCGCTCGCTCGATTGCCGCCCAGACGGAACCTGTAGTGAAGGGCGACCTGGGCCAGCGGCTGGATTCCTTACGGTCGACCAGGTGATCCGCATGAGCGCCGGATTTCATCAGTACCATGACGACTCCGGCGACTTCCAAGAGATCAGTCGGGACGAGGCACTGCAGCGGATCTTCGCTCAACCTCTGCTGTTCGAGCCCGGAACCGATCGGGCATATTCGAACTCCGGCTACAGCCTGCTCGCGGCCATAGTCGAGCTGGTATCCGGTGAATCCTTCCACGACTTCCTGCGAGCATACCTCTTCGAGCCCGCACGTATGACTTCAACCGGCTTCTACGGAGAGCCGAGAGTGCTTGATGAGCTCGTGGCCCGCGGTCACGGTGCCCTTGCCAGCTACGGAGAAAGGAATGCTCCACAGTACTGGCCAGAGGTGGCCTGGGCGCTGATGGGAAGTGGCGGTGTCTTCGGCTCGCGAGTATCCCGCGAGTGATCCGGTCGTCTAAAGACCGAGTGACATACGGTGCCCACCGTGTACAACCAGCAATTGCCCTGTAACCCAGCCCGCTTGCTCTGAAGCAAGGAATACGATCACATCGGCTATGTCCTCCGGTCGACCCACACGTCGCAGCGGGATGTCGGCGACCAGCTTCCGCTCTATGTCTGGCGATATGTAACCCGTTTGAACCGGCCCCGGAGAGACGATGTTCACGGTGATGCCAAACGGGCCCAGTTCTGCGGCAGCACTGCGACTGTAAGACTCCAGCGCGTACTTACTTGCCCTGTACGAGATCTCGCCCGGAGAGCCCCACGCACAGTCGGCGCTCACATTGATGATGCGGCCCCAGCGCCGCCCGCCCTGAACGTGCCTGCGGGCGAACTCCGCTGTCATCAGAGCCACAGCCCGCGTGTTGACGGCAAAGTGTCGGTCGTGGCTAGCTGCCGTGACCGTGGATGTGATGGGCCCCTCTGGCCACAACGCTCGCTCGCCTCGCTCAAGGCTGCTTTCCGGCAGGAACGTGTCTGCTTCGTAGTCCGCAGCGTTGTTCACCAAGATCTCTACAGGTCCAAGTGCTTGCTCCGCGCGGTCGAAGAGCTCCGGGACCGCAGCCGCATCCGCCAGGTCCGCCTCCCACGACTCGGCGCGACCTCCCTCGTCGCGAATCGCCTGGACAATCTCATCCGCAGACTTCGCCTGCATAGCCAAATAGAAGTCCAAGCCCGGACCATCGGGTTCAGCGCTCTCGTCCTTCGACCGCTGGGACGTATCGGCCAATTGACGGAAGTAGTGGATGAATACCGCCACGCCCTGCACGGCAAATGCCTTCGCGGTCGCCGCTCCGATCCCATGCGGGTTGTTACCGCCGGTGATCAGCGCGACTCTGCCCACGAGCCCA
>CANPVY010000119.1 GCA_947581845.1 uncultured bacterium
GACGAGGAGGGCAGGCTGCTGGAGGCTTCGCCGCGGCTGATCCGTTACATGGGGAATCTGCGGGCTCAGCTCTTCGAGTATGAAGTGCGCCACACGGGCCGGCTTCTCCCCAGGCCAGATGTGCCGGAGGTGCGCGAGGCAAAGCGCATCATCGAGGAGGCGGCCCGGCGGATGGAGGACTCAGAACAGCAGTCGGGTCGCCCCTGGTCGCCGGAAGCGAACGAGGAGGAGGACGAGTAGTCCCGGCTAGATGCGGATCTTCCCCTCCAGCATCGCCACCGCGCCACCCGCGATCTCCACATCGCTTACCACGCCGTCCTGGCGATAGACCCGCACCCGCACGCGTCCGGGTCGCCCGAGCAGGTCGCCCTGTTCGCCCCTGAACTCGAACCAGCCCTGTTCGGCCCTGGCGCCCGCGCGGCCGAGATAGATCACGCCCATCGGCCCCTGCGCGCTGCCGGTAACGATGTCTTCAGGCACGCCGTGGAAGGGCGCGAAGAATCGCAGGTGCCAGTGAGAATCCGGTTCGACCGTGTCCTGGCTGAAGAAGGCGAACGCAGCCTTAGGCGCAACGGGGGCCAGCTTGTCGGTACGGAGTGTCAGCGCTCGCAGCGCTGGGCGGTCACTTACGGGCACGTACCAGTAGTCTAGCTCCCGCAGCACCAGCCACTCCCCAGCCAGATCTGCTTCGTCCACACCCCAGACGGAGGCGAAAGCGCCGCGCTCGAGCTCCAGGGGATCGAAGTTGGGCACCGGGATCTGCATGGCGACCTCCGGTACGCCCTGCCTCGGCCGGATACGGATGCGTAGGATCCCTGACAGCGTCTCCACCCGCAGAACGCGCTCCTCATCGCCCGTCACCGGGAAGACACCACGCTCCGCTGCCGCTGTGAACGCCGCGATGGTGGCGTGCCCGCAGAGAGTGACCTCCTGGGCAGGCGTGAACCAGCGCAGCCGCACGTCAGCGTCCGCCGTCGATGGCGGCAGCAGGAACGCCGTCTCGGCCAGGTTGAACTGCCGGGCGATGCGCTGCATGACAGCGTCCTCCAGGCCGGAGGCGTCGGTGACGACGCCGGCCGGGTTACCGGCGAACGGCTGGTCGGTGAAGGCGTTGTACTGGAAGATCTCGACGCCCTGAGCTGTAGTCATACCGCTTCCCCTCGCGTCTGAGGCTGCGATCAGAAGTCGAGCCGGCCGTACGGTCGGACGGGCAAGCACAAGGTAATGCCTGCGCGGGAACGGCCACAGGTGGCGGCGGATTCTCGGCTTGCTGTGGCGGGCTCGAGCGGCTGCAGGCAGCCAGCGGGAGTGAGCGGCGGGTCCCTGAAAGGTTGGCTAGTCCTCGCTCTCAGCGGCTTCCGGGTCCTCGGGCTGCTCGCCTGTCTTGAAGCGGCGCCACATGAAATAGGACAGACCGGCGGCGCTCAGCGCGCCGGCGGCGGAGGCGAACACTCCGGCGAGCTGGCGACGGCGCCTGCGCCGCTCCTCCTGTTTGCGGCGTTTCTTGCGGGCGCTGGGCCTGGCCCAGGACCACAGGTGCCGGTCGAGGTCGCTCTGATAGAGGTCGCGAATGCCCAGGCGCGTGCGCTGACGCCGCCGGTCCTTACCACTACGGCGCTCGTTCCCGCTGCGGCGCTCTTTCTTCGTCGCCTGAGCAGCGCCACCGTCGCCTACGGGTTTTCGCAGCTTCAGGGGTGCCATGGGCTAACCTCCGAAGGAGAACAGGGTCTTCAACCGCAGTCCCTGCAGCGTGTGCCAGGGAACTCGCGGCTGCCGGCGGGGGCTCGGCGTCAGCCGTGTGGTATTAACCCCCGTTCAACGTGCACGTTCCATGTAATCGATGTGTACGGGATGAGTATCGATTCCGTTTCAGGCGACGCGCACGTAGTAGAGCAGCTCCGTGACTCGGTCGCCGCGGTAGCGCCGGGTCTGGCTGTCCCGGTCGCTGCGGTAGCGCTTGTAGGGCTGCTCGAGGCGGCGGTAAGTGTGCGAGTTGCCGCGCTCGCGCAGCGCCCGCTCGATGCAGGCTTCGGAGATGATCCCTTCCGTATTGTAGCTCATGAGGATGTGGCGGCAGGGCACGGCAGCGACGAGGGTCTGGAAAGCGGCCTCACAGTGTCGGCGGCTGGACCACGCGGAACGTTTGTTTCCGGCTGCCGGTAAGCCGGTCTTCCCGCGTAACTGAGGTGGCTCGATAAACCAACCCTCCGCGATGATCTCGGGGATGTGGTAGTAGCCGGCGTACTGCCGCGTGTTGTAGGGTGGGTCCAGATAGAGCAGGTCAAAAGGCTCCAACTCGCGCACCAGATCCAGGGCGTCCCGCTGGTAGGCCCGGCAGTCGCGCCCGGTGCCGATGACCATACGCGGCGGCCGCAGGCGAAGTGGGCGGGTGGCGTTGGGCTGCCAGCTCTTCACGAAGGCGGCGTAAACACCTGTGGTATTGGCAACGCGGTCGGCGGCCTCGATGAGCGCGGCGAGCAGAACGTAGTGCTCGTCATCGTTGAGCTTGCCCTGTTCACGCCACTCCCAGATCCGCCGTCGCACTGCATCGATCTTCGCCGCGTTCTCCGGCGTGAAGTAGCGGCGGCCGTGCTTCGCACCCGCTGTGCCCTCGGGGCTGAAGTGCTCGAAGATGAATTCGGGCCGCGGATCGAGCTCGTTCAGGGAATGAATGACGGCCCTCAGACGGTCGGCACTCCGCGCGACATTGCGCAGGCCACGGAACTCGGGCGGCCCATCCACCACCACGTAGGCCCACTGCAGCGCGAAGCTGAATGACATGATGTCGCTCGTGATGACCGTGTAGCCCTGAGCCTTGAGGAAGCGCGCCACCGCTGCCGTTCCGGCGAACGGGTCACAGGCCGTCGTGCCCGTCACGCCGAGTTCCTTCAGGGCTTGGCGGATGAAGGGGATGAGCTTGCTCTTGTTACCGATGTAACGCACGAGCGGACGCCTGCGTTGTGGGTTCTAGGGCCAGCACGCCGGTTGTGGTCATAAGGTCGGCAGGTTTCGCGAGATCAGCAAGCCGCGAGCTGCTGTGGGCGGGCGCGTCAGGCTGGAATTCGGTTGTCTTGCGATCTCTGCCGCTCCATTTTGGTGGGTGGGAGCCTGGTGGCCGGGCTTCACGACCCACGGA
>CANPVY010000120.1 GCA_947581845.1 uncultured bacterium
CGGGCGCGAGAACGAGATCGAGCGCGTGATGGAGATTCTGTCGCGCCGCAAGAAGAACAACCCTGTGCTCATCGGCGAGCCCGGTGTAGGCAAAACGGCGATCGTCGAGGGACTGGCGCAGCTGATTGCGCGAGGCGAGGTGGCGGATAGCCTCAAAGGCCACCGTGTGTTGGCGTTGGACATGGCGGCGGTGATTGCAGGAACCAAATATCGCGGGCAATTCGAAGAGCGTCTCAAGGCGGTGATGAATGAGATCGCGCAGAACCGCGATGTGATCCTGTTCATCGACGAGGTCCATACGCTGGTGGGTGCGGGAGCGGCCGAGGGAGCGATCGACGCCTCCAACATGCTGAAGCCCTCTCTGGCACGGGGCGAGTTGCAGTGCATCGGCGCGTCGACACTCAACGAGTACCGCAAGCACATCGAGAAGGACGGTGCACTCGAGCGCCGTTTCCAAACGGTAATGGTCGACGCGCCGACGGTCGAGGAGACGATCAACATCCTCAAGGGCCTGAAGAAGCGCTACGAGGATCACCACAAGGTGACGTTGCCGCTCGACACACTGGTGTCGGCGGCGAAGCTCTCAGAACGGTACATCACCGATCGCTACCTGCCGGACAAGGCGATCGATGTGATCGATGAGGCTTGTGCTCGCGTT
This sequence comes from uncultured bacterium, assembly GCA_947581845.1. Lineage (GTDB taxonomy): Bacteria > Gemmatimonadota > Gemmatimonadetes > Palauibacterales > KS3-K002. The sequence continues at coordinate 659 of CANPVY010000120.1, forward strand.
CACCTTTCCACCCAAGTACCGCCGCCGGAGGTCGCCGATCTGCAGGAGGAGTTGAAGGAGATCGCGGCGCTCAAGGACGAGGCGATCCGCGACCAGGACTTCGAGCGTGCGGCCGAGCTGCGCGACAAGGAGCGGGACCTGCAAACGGAGATCCGGCGCCGCCGTGAGGAATGGGAACAGGAACGCCGCACCTTCCGGCCGACCATCACGGAAGAGAACGTGGCGTTCATCGTCTCACGCTGGACCGGCATCCCCGTGACGCGACTGCAGGAGGGCGAGACAGACCGCCTGCTACGCATGGAGGAGGAGATCCACAAGCAGGTGGTCGGGCAGCACGAGGCGATAACTGCCATCAGCCGCGCCATTCGACGGAGTCGCGCGGGACTGAAGGATCCGCACCGCCCCATCGCTTCCTTCATCTTCTGCGGCCCGACAGGCGTCGGCAAGACGGAGCTGGCACGTGCACTGGCACGTTTCCTGTTCGCCGACGAGAATGCGCTGATCCGCGTCGATATGTCGGAGTACATGGAGAAGTTCTCGGTCAGTCGCCTGATCGGGGCGCCGCCCGGCTACGTCGGCTACGAAGACAGCGGTACCTTGACGAAGGCGGTCCGGCACAAGCCGTATAGCGTGGTGCTGTTCGACGAGATCGAGAAGGCCCATCCTGACGTCTTCAACATTCTGCTGCAAATCCTCGATGATGGGCGCATCACCGACAACTACGGGCGAGTCATCGATTTCAAGAACACGATCCTCATCATGACCTCCAACGTTGGGGCGCGAGACATCGTTAAGGGTACCAGCCTGGGCTTCCATTCGGGGGATGCGCAGGCCACGTATGAGGTCATGGCTGAACGCCTGAAGGACGAGATTCAAAAGGTATTCAATCCCGAGTTCCTGAATCGTCTCGATGACACCATAGTCTTCCACCCGCTCAGCAGGGACCACATCCGACAGATCGTGGATGTGCTCATGCGCGAAGTGCACACACGGTTGGAGGAGGAGGCGCTTAAGCTCCAGCTGACAGAACCGGCCGTGGAGTTTCTAGTCGAGCACGGCTACGACGCCACGTATGGTGCACGGCCGCTCAAGCGCGCGATCCAGCGCCACCTTGAGGATCCGCTCTCGGAGAAGATCCTCATGGCCGAGCTCGCTGCCGGCGACGTGATTGAAGTCGATGTGTCGGCCGACGGCGAACGACTGGAGTTCAGAGTTCTCTCGTCTTCATCGTTTGCGACGTGAGATTGCTAGTCCGCATCCTGTTGACCGCGGCCCTCGTCACCCTCGGCACGAGGGCCGAGCCGTTGTCAGCACAAGCGCAGACCGAGGTTGCCGGCGTGCGCGTCGACTCCCTCTTGGTCAGGGGCAACACCCGCCAAGCGACTCCCGTGATCCTGGCCGACTTCGGCATCCGGCCGGGAGACGTCGTGACTGGCAGCAGCATCCGCCGCGGCATCCAACGCCTCTACGCCACCGGACAGTACGACGACATCCAGCTCTTCGCCGTCGAGGGTCCCGGCGGCCAGGTCACGCTCGTCATCGAGGTGCTCGAGCGGCCCATCATCGTCGGCTATTCGTTCCGCGGACTAGAACATGCGAGCAGCGGCGCGATCCGTGACACAGCGGGTCTGAGGACGAGAGCCCCCCTGGATCCCTCGGGGGTCCAAGAAGCGACCTACCACATCCGTAGAGAGCTGTCCACGAAAGGCTACGTTACGGCGCAGGTCGATACGAACCTGGTGGCCACTGACAGGGCCGGTGAGTATCGCCTCGTCTTCGACGTTGATGAGGGCCGGCGCGTGGTCGTGGCCGCCGTCGACTTCGAGGGTAACGAGCAGCTCGATGACGGCGAACTGATCGGCGCCATGACGGTCAAGCCGGAGGGCTTCCTCTGGTGGCAAACCGGCGAGTTCAGGGAAGAGGACTATAAGGGAGATCTCGAGGCCAACCTCATCGAACTCTACGGCTCCGAGGGCTACCTGGATTTCCAGATCCTGGATGACACGATGATCGTCGATCCGAGAACAGGAAAGACGAGACTGGTCATCCGTGTCGAGGAAGGACTCCAGTACCGAATCGCCGACTTCCAGATCGAGGGAAACGAGTACTTCTCAACCGAAGTCCTGGCTCAGCGTTTTGATCCCCGGAAGCGCTCGCTGCTGTCGCGGCTACCCCTGCTTGGTGGTTCTGAGGACGAGGGCGACCCCGTCTTCGACACCCAGATGTGGAGGGAAGCGACTGAGCAGATCCAACTGCTCTACCGAAATGCTGGCTACCTCTACGCTCAAGTCGACCCCGTCGTCGAGCGGCTGCCGCCCGGTGAGGACGGCCTGCCGCGAGTGCGACTCAAGTGGAGCATCGAGGAGAATCCGCGGGCCTATGTCAACCTCGTCAATATCACGGGGAACACGAACACTCATGAACGTGTGATACGTGACCGGCTCGTGCTGCTGCCCGGCGATGTGTACGCTGAGGAACGCATCGTCTCGAGCTACCAGACGATCCAGGGCCTCGGCTTCTTCGAACCACTGCCTCCGAACGAAGCGCTGTCGGTCCAACCTAACGAGGAAGGCAACATCAATGTTACCTTCCGGGTCCAGGAGAGGCAGACCGGCAACATCAACTTCGGGGCCACCGTGTCGGCCTCGATCGGGTTGGCCGGTTTCTTAGGCTACGAGCAGCCTAACCTGTTTGGGCAGGCGAAATCGGGCAGCTTCCGCTGGCTGTTCGGGAGCAGGACGAATGACGTGGAGGTGGGCTATACCGATCCCTCCATTCTCGGGAGCCGCAACTCGTTCGGCGTCAGTCTGCGCAGTGCCCGCGACCGATACAGCTATATCGGTCTGGGCCGCCGCCGCCAGACGGGCGGCAGCGTGCTGTTCGGGACGCCGTTTTTCGGCGCACGCTGGACACGAGTATCGCTGCGCTATTCGCTGTTCCGTGACGAGTACGACTCTGATGAGGACGAGCTCGACCTCGAGCAGCGGCAGTTGCTGAACGTCGGTACCCGGAGTTCGCTGGAGCTCGGGATCTCGCGCGATACGCGGAACCATCCGCTCTTCCCGACGGGGGGGAGCCGGAATTCGATATCCCTGGAGTACGTGGGCGGCCCATTCGGTGGTGATGGCGACTACCGGAAGTTGACATTCGTGAGCGACTGGTATACGCCGATCGCTCGGCTGCGATCGGATCCCACGCAGACACCCATCGACTTGGCGCTGGGGTTGAGCATGAAGGGCGGGATTATCGCAGGCGACAATCCGTTCTACCTCGAGCGTTTCTTCATGGGTGGCGTCCAGTACGGTCCGCCGTTGCGGGGTTACGAGGAGTTGACAATCACGCCCTCGGGTCACGTACCGAGGGGAACACTAGGCTTCAGCCGGCTCGACCGGGTGGGCGAGTCGTATTTCGCATTGACAGGAAGTGTTGGGCTGAATCTCGGCGGCAGTTTCTTCGTCAACGCCTTTTACGATGCAGGTAACGTGTGGGCATCCTCGCTCGGGTTGAATCCCACGGACCTCTTGCGAGGGTTCGGCCTCGGTGTCAGCGTAGTCACTCCGATGGGGCCGCTGGGGATCGATTACGCCTACGGCGTAGATCGTCGCGACGTCGACGGAAATCCGGACCCGGGCTGGAAGTTGCACTTCAGATTCGGGCAGATATTCTAGGGCCAGTCTGGAGATGGGCGGAATCACCGCTCCCGGTCAGCGAGTAGCCGCCCTCAGCGGGGTGCAACGAGTCGTTCAGCAGACGGGGGTAAAGACGTGCGTTACAGAATAGGTGCACTGCTGGTAGCCACGGCCATGGGGTTGCTCGGCTACAGGGGCTTGAGCGCACCGCAGGAAGGCGCGATCAAGCTCGCCTATGTCAACTCCACGGCGATCGTCGCGCAAACGCCGGGCGCGGCCGAGGCTCAGGCCACGTTCGAGCTGGAGATGGCACGCTGGCAAAGCGAGGTGCAAGCACTAGCCGACTCGCTCCAGCAGATGATCACAGCGTACGAGCAGCAGCAGATTATGTTGTCTCCCGAGCGGCGTCAGGAGCGGCAGCAGGAGATCCAGCAAAAGCGGCTTGAGTTTCAGCGACGTACCGCCGATCTGGAGCTCGCGGCGGACCGGCGCCAGCGTGAGCTCGTCCAGCCGATCTACGAGAAGATCGCCAACGTACTGATGCAAATTCAGGGAGAAGGTCAGTACACGATGATCTTCGATGCCGCAGCGGACGCGGTGGTGGCGGCTGACACCACCCTGGACATCACGGCTATGGTTATCGAGCGCCTCGTGGCGGAGGCGGCCGAGTCGGGAGGTGGCACGAACTGACACACGTAGCAGAATGAAGTTTGATAGTGCGCCCACCGCTGGCGAGAGCAGCGTGGGCGCTCTTTCTGTGAACCCCCTCAGCATAAGCTAACACGAAGGGAACGAGGATGGCGAAAACCTTGACAGTCGGTGAGTTGGCGAAGCAGCTCGACGCTGAACTCGTGGGACAGCCGCATGAGCTGGTGTCGGCAGTAGCGCCGCTGGAAACGGCCCAAGAGAAAGACGTCAGCTTTCTTGCAAGGCGCAAGTACCTCCCGTATCTTGCCACTACCCGTGCCGCAGCTGTTATCGTCAGTCGCGACCTGGCGGAGCTGGAGAAGGTTCCGCAGGGCACGGCTTTGCTTTTGGTCGATGACGCGCACCTCGCTCTGACGAACACGCTCACGCTGCTCTACCCCAAGGAAGAGAAGGCGGCGGCAATCGCGCCAACAGCGTCGTTGGGAGTCGGGGTCGAGCTGGGCCGTGACGTGACGATCGGCCCGCTTTCAGTCGTGGGGGCCGGAGTCACACTGGGGGACGGCGTTCGCGTGGGCGCGCAGTGTGTGATCGGTGACGGGTGCGTCGTGGGCGCAGGCAGCGATCTGAAGGATCAGGTCTGTCTGTACCCCAAGACAGTGGTAGGAGCCCGCTGCATCATCCACAGCGGGGCGCGTATCGGCGTTGACGGCTTCGGCTACGTGCTCGAGGATTCACGGCATCGCAAGGTACCACAGGTCGGCCGCTGCATCATCGAGGACGATGTCGAGATCGGGGCCAACACCTGCATTGACCGGGGTTCGGTGGGGGAGACGCGTGTGGGCGCGGGCACCAAGATCGACAACCTCGTGCATATCGCTCACAACGTGCGCATTGGGCGCAACTGCATCATCGTAGCTCAGGTGGGAATCGCCGGCAGCACGACCATCGGTGATGGCGTTGCCCTGGGAGGACAGGTCGGCATCATCGACCACCTGAGCATCGGGGATGGTGCCCGGGTGGGGGCAGGGGCAGGCGTGGGTCGGGACATTCCGCCAAGGGAAGCCTGGTTTGGATATCCGGCACGCCAGCGGACGCAGTCCCTGCGCGCCAGCGCCGCACTCATGAAGCTGCCCGAACTGTATCGCCGTGTTCAGGAGATAGAGGCAAAGCTGGACGTACAACGTGGTTGAGTGAACTGCTGTCGTTAGTCAGACAAGCCGACGGGAGTGCTAGCCCTGAGACAACAGACTTTGAAAGGTCCAGTCGGACTCGGGGGTACCGGTCTGCATTCCGGTGCTCACGTGCAGATGAGGGCCCTTCCCGCGCCAGCGGATCGAGGCATCGTTTTCCGCAGATCGGACATCGAAGGCGCTCCGGAAGTCCCGGCCTGTATCGACCATGTGGCTGAGGTGGGCCGAGCCACAGCGCTCGTGCAGGAAGGGGTACGTGTTCGCACGGTGGAGCATCTGTTGGCGGCCGTGGCGGCCCTGGAAATCGATAACCTGATCATCGAATTGAATGGCGAGGAGCCGCCGGCGGCCGATGGCAGTGCAGAGCCCTTTGTGCGTCTGTTGCTCGAGGCCGGGATCGAGCAGCAGCAGCCAGAGGCGGTGGTGTGGAAGTGCAGCAAGCCACTCGTCGTGACTGAGGGGTCGTCGCGCTATGCCGTGCTACCGGACGACCGTTACGTGGTTTCAGCATCTATCGAGTTCGAGCACCCGGTGATCGGGCGACAACATGCATCGTATCCCATCCGGTCCGACTTGTTCGGCCGGGAGATCGCATCGGCCCGTACGTTCGGGTTCTTGGAGGACGCCGAGGAGCTGCGCGCCGTCGGGCTGGCTCACGGGGCGGATACAGGCAACACGGTAGTGTTGACTGCCGACGGTGTCTACCAGGGTGTGGAACTTCGCTTTGCAGACGAGTTCGTACGCCACAAGATCCTCGACATCGTGGGCGACCTTGCCCTGGTGGGCCAGCGGATTCAAGCACAGATCGTGGCGGAGCGACCCGGCCATCGGGGTAACATCGAGCTTGCGAGAGCGATCGCGGAGCAGGCGAGGCGTGACAGGGCGGCCCGCCGGATCGACATCAATCAGATCGTCGAGATCCTGCCGCACCGCTATCCCCTCCTGCTGGTGGACCGAATTGTTGAGTACGAGAGGGGCAAGAGGATTGTCGGAATAAAGAACGTCACGATCAACGAACCGTTCTTCGTCGGTCACTTCCCGGGCCTGCCGATTATGCCTGGAGTGCTGATCATCGAGGCGATGGCACAAGTCGGGGGCCTACTGCTGATGGATACGGTGGAAGATCCGGAGGAGAAAGTCGTATATTTCATGTCGCTGGACAAAGTGAAGTTCAGGCGCCCGGTGACACCGGGAGACCAGATCGAGTTCGAGCTCGAGATGATTCAGATGCGGGGCTCGATTTGCCGAATGAAAGGAGTCGGCCGCGTGGACGGAAGGGTTGTTGCGGAGGCGGATATGAAAGCGCAGGTGGTGGACAGATGACCACGCCCACCATGGCCGGGCAGAGCCCCGGTGCCCCCCCTCAGATTCACCCCACGGCGATAGTCGACGCGAATGCGGAACTCGCTGATGGAGTACAGGTCGGCCCTTACGCCATTATCGGCCCGAACGTGAAGATTGGCACGGAGACAATCGTGGGGCCGCACGCGTATATCGAGAAGGACACGCAAGTCGGCCGCGAGTGCTTCATCGCCAAGGGCGCTGTGCTCGGCACTGACCCGCAGGACCTGAAGTACGAGGGCGAGGAGACCCTGCTGATCGTCGGCGATGGCACGACCATACGAGAGTTCGCGACACTGCACAGGGGCACGCGATCATCAGGGTCGACCGTCGTCGGCAGTGGCTGTTTTCTGATGGCGTACGCGCACATCTCTCATGACTCGCGGATCGGCGATCATGTGACTATCGCGAACGCCGTCAATATGGGCGGCCACGTGGTCATCGAGGATTGGGCCATGATTGGTGGAGTCACGGCAATCCACCAGTTCGTCAGGATCGGGACCCACGCGATTGTCGGCGGCGGCTGCCGGGTTCCCAAGGACGTGCCCCCGTATACGTGCGCAGCGGGGAACCCGCTCAAACTGTACGGGCTCAACACGGTGGGCCTCGAGCGACGTGGTGTCTCGAAGGAGATCCGGCGGGAGCTGAAACGGGCCTACCGGCTCCTTTTCAACTCAAACCTGAACATCAGCCAGGCGATCGAGGAGCTCCGCTCGCGCGCTACGGCGATCGAGGAGGTCGAGAGACTGATCGCCTTCATCGAGACGAGTGAGCGTGGGGTCACAGTCTGACGGCTCGTTGGACCCGGTCGCTGTTGGGGTGGCGGGCGTAGGAAGCCTCGGCTTTCATCACGCGCGCCTGTTAAGAGAGCTGCCCGGGGCCCGGCTCACCGGTGTCTACGACATTGACGGCGAGAGGGCACGCTGTGTGGCCGGCCAGCTCGATACGCGGGCATACGAGCGTCTTGAGCAACTGCTGGAGGACGTTCGTGCGGTCACGATCGCTGTGCCGACGAGCAGCCACTTCGAGGTCGCGAAGGCTGCGCTGGAGCGCAGCTGCGATCTGCTCATCGAGAAGCCGATCACCACAACCACAGCGCAGGCAGACGAGCTGATCCGTTTCGCGGCTGAGAGGGATCGCATCATCCAGGTCGGTCACATCGAGCGCTTCAATGGCGCCGTGCGTGCCTGCGAACCCTATCTCGAACCGCCGCTCTTCGTGGAATCGCACCGTCTGGCGCCCTTCGTGCGGCGTGGCACCGACGTGCCGGTGGTTCTCGACCTGATGATACAC
>CANPVY010000121.1 GCA_947581845.1 uncultured bacterium
GTCAAAGCCATCGCGAGGATCGCAGCAGCCAACGAGAGAAAGCCGAGCCCGACCTTGGACAGCAGGCCAACCACCACAAGGATGATGAAGAGACCGAGCAACGCAGCAACGAGCCGTTTCACGTATGACAAGGTGACCTCCAGGTCAGTGGCACGGGTAACACCGAGTCTGGCGATCGGGATCCCGTCCCTGCAAGAGGCGCAGAGGTAAGCTTCGCGAGCACAGGACTGTCCAAGTGGTCGGCGCTGGGACATGGCTGTCCCGGATCCGAACAGATCACGCGGTCGGCCCGGGTTTGCTGGTCGCCTAATTCATTTCTATGCAAAGACTTAGTCGTGCTGAGGAGGTTGGCCTCGTTCTTGATATCCCTCCAAGGGGGCAGTCCACCATCCAAAACCGCAGGCTGAGGTAAGACATGTCACTCACCGATATCCAATACGCGGGACGCCGCCTGTGGAGGAACCTCGGATTCACCGCCATCGTCGTCGTTACGCTCGGACTCGGCGTGGGTGCCAACACGGCGATCTTCAGCGTCGTAAGCGGAGTGTTGTTGGAGCCGCTTCCATATGAGGATCCCGACGAACTGGTCACGGTCTGGGAGCACAACCGGCAGTATGGGAACGCCATGGGCCAGGTCTCGCCGCCGAACTTCGCGGACTGGCGCGATCAGAGCAGCGCGTTCGCCGCGCTGGGGGCGGCCCACTGGTGGAGTGCAGCGGTGGCCGGAGACCAAGGCGCCACGCGGGTCGTTGGCGCGGTCGTCACGCAGGAGATGTTCTCGGCGGTGCTGCGCGCACGAGCGGTGGCAGGTCGCGTGTTCACAGAGGAGGATGTCGACCCCGGTGCTGAACCGGTTGTCATCGTGAGTCACTCGCTGTGGATGCGGGAGTTCGGAGGTGATGCGGACTTCGTAGGAAGTACCGTCATACTGAATGGGCGTAACTACACGGTCGTGGGCATCATGCGCGCGGGGTTCCATGTGCCCGTGTACCCGGATGCAGAGCTGTGGGCGCTCCTGCGTTGGGATCTCCGTACAGAAGACAGAAGCTCGCACTTCCTGCGCGTCGTCGCTCGGTTGAAGCCCACGGTGACAGTGGAACAGGCGCGCGCCGAGATGGGAACGATCATGGCCCGTCTGGAGCGCGAGTACCCGGAACACAACGCCGACACGGGCGTGAATGTCGTTCCGCTGAAGCGCTATGTGGTCGGCGACGTGCAGCGCGCGCTCTACGTCTTACTCGGGGCCGTCGGGTTCGTGCTACTCATCGCCTGCGCCAACGTGGCCGGCCTGCTGCTCGCCCGGGCATCGGTGAGTGAACGAGAGCTCGGCGTGCGGGCCGCGCTGGGCGCCGGTCGTATGCAGCTGCTGCAGCAAGTGGTCACGGAGGGGATGTTGCTGGCCGTGCTGGGTGGCGGTGCGGGCCTGCTGCTGGCTTTCTGGGGCGTCGAGCTACTGCTGGCCCTGGGTCCAGGAGAGATACCGCGGCTGGGCGCGATCGGCATCGACGGGCGGGTACTCGGGTTCACCCTCGCGGTCACAGTCCTGACGGGGCTGCTCGTCGGGGTGATTCCGGCGATTCGGAGTTCCCGTCCCCGAGTACTCGAAGCTTTGAAGACAGGTGGGGTGGGCCGGGGCTCAGATCGGGAGGGCCTCAGCGCCCGCCGGGCGCTGGTGATGGCGCAGGTGGCGATAGCGCTGGTGCTGGTCGGCGGAGCGGTGCTGCTGATGCGCAGCTTCGCGGCACTGGTTGCTGAAGATGTCGGGTTCGAGTCGGCAGATCTCGTCACAGCGCGGATCAGCTTGGCCGGTCGTTATCCCGATGCCGCCGGGCGTGCGGTCTTTGTTGGTAGACTGCTCGAGCGCTTGAACCAGCACGCTGAGGCCCAGTCGGTCGCCGCCAGCACCAGCGTTCCGTTCGGGGGCTGGGAGGTCAATCAGAGCTTCGAGATCCTGGGGCGGCCCGCACCGCTGCCCAATCAGGAACCCGACGCTCGAATCATCAGCGCGACGCCCTCGTATTTCCGAGCGATGGGCATCCCGGTCGTCCGGGGCCGCGACTTCAGCGAGCGTGACGGTTCGGGTGCGCCGCGGGTCGCCATCATCAACGAAGCGGCCGCGCGGCAGTACTGGCCGGGCGAAGACCCGATCGGCCAGCGCCTTCGTGTGCCGCCGGATGACCCCGAAGCCGGGCTCGAGATCGTCGGTGTCGTGGGCGACGTGCGTTTCTATGCTCTCGACCGCGAACCCACAGCCGAGATTTACTACCCCTACCGCCAGGTGCCGGGGTACGCCGTCAACATCGTTACCAGGGTCCCAGAAGATCCCACGAGGTTCATCCGGGTCATCCGCGACATCGTTCGGGAGCTGGATCCCAGCATCCCGGTCTATTCGGCTGCCAGGTTCGGGCAGCTGATCGGCCGAACGGCGGCCTCTGAGCGGTTCTACATGATCGTGCTGGCGATCTTCGCGGCAGTCGCTGCCACGCTGGCCGCGGTCGGCATCTACGGCGTCCTGTCATACAGCGTCGCGCGACGATCGAACGAGATCGGAGTGCGCGTGGCCCTGGGGGCGAGCCCTGGCGATGTGCTGGCCACTGTGATTGCGGACGGATGCCGGCTGGCAGCCTTCGGGCTCTTGCTGGGACTGGTTGGCTGGCTGGCGGTGAGCCGGGCTCTGACCCCGCTTTTGCATGGTATTGGCGCGACCGATCCGCTCACCCTGTTGACCACGGCGCTGGTGATCGCCGCCATCGCTTTTCTGGCCAGCTACCTGCCGGCCCGCCGGGCGACGCGAGTGGATCCGATGGTGGCGCTGCGGGTCGAATGACCGCGACGCGAGCGTCGCGGTCGCGATCTCTCGGCGCTGTCCAGCCGGCTAGGCGACTGAGATAATCCGCTCGACGGACTCGCGTAGCGCGGCTTCCGTCTTGGCAGTCTCTGTAGCGTCGGCCCTCGTCTTGTGCGCGCAGAGCTGTCGTACGAGCCCGATGAACTGGTGGATCTCGGTGCGAAGAGGTCTGTTCCTCCGCTTGTACAGCAGATGCCCGGTCAGCCGCCAGGTCCCTATGTAGATCATCAGGGTGCCGAGCGCGATAACGGGAATATGAAAAGGGGAGGCGTCGAGAATCCAGAACTCCGCGATAACGATCACGGCACCGCCCAGGGCCAGGAGCCTGTCGAGCGTAGCGCGCCAAGGCAGAAGCCACATCATCATCTCTTCCCCCATCTTACTGTCTGTGATTAACGCTGAATAAGGGCTTCGCTCTGGTCGGGGTGATTCTGCCGTGGGGTCCGCAGGTCACACCGCGAGACGACGCAGGTATCCTATAAGTTATGCCCGCTCTGCGTGCCCCGACAGTCGCGCTCCGTCAGCTGGCTGTTCTTCCTAGAGTTCCCCGTCGATGATCGCCGCGAGCTCGTCGGCCTGGCGCCAGGCCGTCTCGATTTGCGCGCCTTCACGGGCGAGCTGGCGGCGCTCGGCGTTTTCGTTGACGGAGATCTCGAGCGCCAGTGAACGAGCGCCTCGTAGACCAGAGAGCGAGCGCCGTTCGGCAGCGAGCTGTTGGATCAGCTGCTGCGCTGAGCCTGCCGCCTCGATCGTGCGAACGGCTGCGTGGATCTCAGCCCAGGACGCGCCCTCGACGTTCTGATAGGCCAGGGCACGCCGAAGCACACGCTCTGCCACAGGCCCGTCCAAGCGATGAACTTTGTCAAAGTCCCACGGGTCACAGCGTGCGCATGGTATCCCGATCGCCAGCTGGCTGCCCTCAGCGGAGAGCAGGATCAGGAACTTCGACTTGTAGAAGAACAGCTTGATGAGCACGCTGCCGCACGCGGGACAGGGGGCTCGGCCGCGCCAGGCGGTGTTGCCGAACCTGCGCCAGCGGGTGACGTTCGCGTACAGGTCGTCGTCGAGATGGAAGTCGCCGGTGATACCGGCGAGACCCACGTTGGAGCCGATGCAGGAGAGGGCGGCATAGGTCGCCACCCCCACCTTCGAGACACGGCTCTGGTAGCGGATGCGACGGGACCGCAGCTCGCGGCCGTACCGCCACCAGGCTTCCTCTGGCAGCTCCGTCTTGCCTACCCGGACGAGCTCGAGTCCTTCGGCGTCGAGCAACGCGACGTTTTCCGTCTGGTAGAGGAGGCGGGCGCGTGAGGCGCCGCGCTCGAGCATGGGTAGCGCCCACTGTCGATCCTCCAGCGACCACAGGTTCCAGCCGTGACAGCGCCCACAGATCGTCCAGGCGCGACCCCGCTCCAGGTCGAAGGCGACGCGTCCGGGCGCCCGCTGTCGCTCGAACTCGCCCTGCTGCGCGAGGGACTGGCCGCAAAAGTAGCAATGTCGGAGCATGGCAAGCTCAAGATCGGCGGTTGGTTCGTGCACCTCGATATCCTTGCGGTGGCAAGCTCCGTACCAGATACAGGTGTCGGTTGGCTCGATGCATCGACACTTCAGCGTGCGTGGCGGCGGCACAGGTGTCCGGTGTCGGGACGGCCGTGTCCCGGAACCGAACGCCTCGATCAGCTCTTCCGTCTCAAAACCGATCCCCCTTGCGCCACGTAAGCTCCCAGGACACATCCTACCTCGTCACTGGCCCGTCTCACGCAGCTTCGCTGGGCGTCAAGTATAGCCACACGAACGAATTTGCCTATGAACAGCACAGGCGACAAGCTGAGCCAAGAGCAGACCACAGATCAGGTGAAGTCCGGGCGAGCAGGGGACTGGCTGACACGCACGGGGCCGGCACTCGTCCTCCTCGTGCTGGTCTCGCTCGCCTACAACTGGTACTACCTGCGTGGGGGCTTCCAGGCGGACGACCTCGTCTTTCTGGGTCTGATGAAGCAGGACCCGCTGCAGTACTCGCGCTGGCTCGGCATGTGGGCGGCCGATCACATACCCGCGTTGATGAACCTCTGGTGGTTCGAGGGGGAAGGGGTAAGCGCGTTCTTTCGGCCGCTGCCGAGCCTGATCTTCGAGGGATCGGTTCGCGTGCTCGGCGAGCGGGCTTTTCCGCTGCATCTGCTGTCCATCCTCGTGCACGGCCTGGTGGCCGGCACCCTGTTCCTGCTGGTGCGCAGGCTCACGGGCAGGCCGTGGCTCGCGTTACTTGCCGGCATCTTCTTTCTCTCCTGCGAGGACCACTCCACGGGCGTCGGCTTCATCTCGATGGTGACCGACTTGCTGTGCGTGCTGTTTATCAACCTCGCCCTGCTGGCGCACGCCGCATGGCTGGAGAAGCGAAGAGCATGGCTGCTCGCGGCCTCACTGGTGGCACTGGTGCCCGCCTTGCTTTCCAAGGAGAGCGCTGTTGTCGCCCCACTGGGCATCGCGCTCATGACTCTGCTGCTTCCTGCCGGGCGCGAGGCGGAGCTTGATTGGGGCAGGGCCGCGCTTCGGAACCGCGTGAGATCGTTTTTGAAGGACTGGCCCTCCTGGGTGCCGGCTCTGCTCATGATCGTCGGATACCTGGCGCTCTACAGGGGTCTGGGCTTCGGCGGCCTGAGCAGCGGCATGTACGTCGATCCGTTCGCTAATCCTGTGCGCTACCTGGGCCACCTGGTGATTCACCTGCCCACCATGTGGCTCGCGACGCTCACGCCGGTACCGCCGAGCTTGCCGTGGTTCATGTCGGGGCTCAGTGTGCCATTCGCCGTGGCCGGGTTCGTCCTGTTCATCGTCTGGGCTGTCGCGCTCTGGCCACTGCGAAGGAGCGGGCTGGTACTGTGGGCGATGGCGCTCTACATCCTGGCCCTGCTGCCACAGATGGCCACGGACGCCAGTGAGCGTGCTCTGTATTTCCCGGCTGTCGCCGCCAGCATCGTTCTGGCGATCCTGCTCGTACAGATCGGCTTCGTCGCACGGCGTCTGGCGCCGGACCGCCCGCTCGCGCCGCGCTTCACCCGTGCCGCTGGCTGGTGGGCCCTGGTGTGCGTGCTGGTCCCAGGCGCTCTGCTGTCGGCGGGGTATCCCTTCGTCTACTTGAAGAGCCTGAACAGGCCGAATGCGGATGCGCTCGCCGCGCTGCCGTACATCGAGGAACGCGATCCTGCCCACGTGCTCATCCTCAATACACCTGGTTGCTTCCACACCTTCTATCTGCAACCCGCGATCGAGTACGGGTTGGGTTATCCGATGGATGTACACGTCCTTTCCTCCATGAACGGTGTGCTGAGCGTTGAACGGCTGGACGAGAGGGACTTCGTGCTTCACGCCGACCGACCCGGCTGGCTGACCAATCCTTTTGCCGCCGTGCTGCGCTCACCAGGCCCACCCAGACAGGGCAAGGTGTACGAGGAAGACCTCTTCACGGCGACGCTGCTGACGATGACCAGGGACCGGCGCGACGTGAGTGCCGTGCGCTTCCATCTGCACGTGCCCCTGTCCGACCCAGCGCTGCTCGTTCTCAGTTGGGATGGCGAGGCCTTCCGCCCGCTTGAGCTCGCCTCCGTCCCTGCCGGAGAGAGGATCAGGCTCGCGGACACGTCGGACGTGTGGGCGAGCATGATGTGACGGACCGGCGGTGAAGCGAGCGGTGGCGCGAATGCGCCAAGAACCGTTGTCTGGCGATCGAGTCTGCAAGGCTACATCTTGACGACCGATGAACGATCCTCTGGAGCGCGTGAAAGCTGCCCTCGCCGGCCGTTACGCGATCGAGCGCGAGCTCGGTAAGGGTGGCATGGCCACCGTCTATCTCGCGCGTGACCTCAGACATGAGCGAAGGGTGGCGGTCAAGGTTCTGCATCCGGAGCTGGCCGCAGCGCTCGGATCGGATCGGTTCCTGCGCGAGATCCAAATCACGGCGCAGCTCAATCACCCGCATGTCCTTCCGCTGCTCGATTCCGGCGAAGCCACTGGACTCCTCTACTACGTGATGCCCTATGTGGCAGGCGGCTCGCTGCGCGGCCTGTTGAGCGGTGAGCTGCGGCTGCCACTCGATGCGGCGGTCCGCATCACCCAACAGGTCGCGCTGGCCCTCGAGCATGCCCACCGCCACGGCGTCGTTCACCGTGACGTGAAGCCGGAGAACATCCTTTTCTCCGAGGGGCACGCGGTGGTGGCGGACTTCGGCATCGCGAAGGCGGTGAGCGCGGCGGGCGCGGAGAGCTTGACTCGCAGCGGATTCCCGGTGGGGACGCCGGGCTATATGAGTCCGGAGCAGGCGACTGGAATCACGGATCTCGATCAACGAACGGATGTCTACAGCCTAGCCTGCGTCGCGTACGAGATGTTGGTCGGGGAGACCCCGGCCCTCTGGCCCATGGAAGAGGCTCAGCGGCTCGGCAGGTTCATCGATGCCCCGCCGGAGCATCGTGAGTGCCTCGACCGGCTCCCGGGACGAGTCGAGCAGGTGATCGTGAAGGCGCTGGCCGTCCGGCCGGCGGACCGGTTCGCCGCGCCCGTCGAGTTCGCCGAGGCACTGGCAGCGGCATCGGCAGGAAGCACGAAACTCACCGACAGCCAGGTACGTGAGATTATCGGCCGAGCGGCGGCGTTGCAGGCCGAGGAGCCGACCCAGGAAGGCGCGCTGTCGATCGGTGCTGTCGAACAGATCGCAGCGGAGGTCGGCATCGCGCCGCAGCACGTCCGGGAAGCGGCGGAGGAGCTGGGATACCCGCCTGGCCCCGGCGTCGCACCGAAGGCGTGGGCCGCCTCGAAGCCGTTCGAATACCGGCGCGAGACGCTCCTGCTCGACAGGACGGTCCACGGTGAGGTACCCGAATCGGCCTATGCGGCTCTGGTGGATGAGATCCAGTCAACGCTCGGCATCGCCGGCCATGTCTCTACTGTGGGTGGCACGCTGACCTGGAGTCCCGCGGCCCCCGGCAGCGAGGAGCGCAAGGTCGTCGTTACGATCACGCCACGCACCGGCCAGACGCGCATCCACATTGAAGAACGGCTGGAGCTTTCCGGGTGGCGGATCTTCATCCCCGGCTGGGGCGTTGGGGGCGGTGTGGCAATCGGCGCCCTCCTCATGGCGGCACTGGGTGCACCTGACCGGGCCATGGCCTTAGTTGCGCTAGCCTTCGGCGC
>CANPVY010000122.1 GCA_947581845.1 uncultured bacterium
GCACTGAGGGCCTGCTCAAGCTGCTGGAGCATCTCACCACGCGCGATGACCCGGCGACAATGGAAGTGCTCCAGAACGCGGTCATCATTATCGACCCGATCCTCAATCCGGATGGCCGCGATGCCTTCGCGCACTTGAACCACCAGAACCTCGGCCGGGAGCCGAACCCTGAGCAGGACGATTGGGGCAACGACTTCACGCGCTGGCAGGCCCTGAAATTCCGCACTGGCCACTACTACTTCGACACGAACCGCGACTGGTTCGCGCACACACAGCGAGAGACGCAAGCGCGTGCGCCGACCATCATTGCATGGCGGCCACAGGTGGTCGTTGACATGCACGAGATGGGCTCGGACCGGGAGTTCTTCTTCGACCCCGGCACGGATCCGTACGCGCCTTACTTCCCAGAGCACTCCAAGCGCTGGTTCCAGATCTTCTGCCAGGCCTATGCCACCGCCTTCGACTCGGCGGGCTTCGAGTACATCACCCGCGAGCTGTTCGACTATTTCTATCCGGGCTATACCACGTCGTTTGGCGACTACCAAGGCGCCGTCGGCATGCTCTACGAGCAGGGATCGAGCCGCGGGTTAGCAATCACTCGCTCCGACCACTCGGTCCGCACGCTCACCGATGCGGTGGAGCAGCAGTACGTAGCCGCCTGGACCGCGGCTCGCACCTCGGTCGAGAGGCGGGCCACGCTATTACGTGAGTACTACGATGCGATTCGGGCTGACATCGCTGACGGCCGGCAAGGCATTCGGCGCTACCTGATCGCACCGGAGGGCGACCCACTCCACATCGTCGAGCTGGCGAACATGCTCATTAGCAACGGCATCGAGGTGGACGTGCTCACCCGGCCGGCGCGCCTGAGCAACGTGCGGGATCGCACTGGCCGGAACGTCGGTGCGCGAGACTTTCCGGCAGGCACGTACGTCATCGAGGCCGCCCAACCGCGCAACCGGCTTGTCCGCGTGTTGCTGGAGCCGGACGTCCCGACACCGGAGGAGTTCCTGCGTGAAGCCCGCCAGCGAATCGAGCGCGCCGAGAGCCCCCGCTTCTACGACATCACCGCCTGGTCGCTGGCGCTGCTCTTCAATGTGGGCGGGTTCAGCAGCAGCGACGGTCGCGGCCTTCCGGCGGAGCGCGTGACGAGCCAGATCGTCCCACAGGCGGAGGTACCCGCGGCGGCACCGAGCTACGCTTACCTGATCGACGGTCGTCAGACCGGGTCACTCAGCGCGCTGTACCACCTCAAGGCGCGCGGCTATCGAGCCGCGTTGATCCGCAAGCCGAGCAAAGTCGAGGGCCGGGACGTGGCGAGCGGGACTGTGATCGTTCGGATCGGCCAAAACGACGAGACCGTGCATGACGCGGTGCGCGAGCTCGCAGAGCGGTTCAACCTAACGGTCCGGGGCACGAGTACAGGTCTCTCGGAACCGGGATTCCCCGTTCTCGGCTCGGCCGATGCCGTCATCACCGTGCGCACGCCCGAGATCGCCATACTCGCCGAAAACCCGATCCACGGCTACTCGTTCGGCTGGGCCTGGTACACGCTCGACCAGCAGTACGAGATACCGGTCACCGTTTTGCGCGTCGGCTCACTGGCGAACAGACAGCTGGATCGCTTCAACGTGCTGATCGTGCCTTCGGTCTCGGGCTCGGCATTAGCGTCCGAACTCGGCGAGGAGGGCGCGGAGCAGCTCAAGCGGTGGGTGCGCGAGGGCGGCACACTCTTGACCATAGGCCAAGCCACGGAGTTCGCGCGGAGCGAGCTCAAGCTCATCGACCTGCGATCCTGGTACGATACGGAGGAGGGGGAGGACGCACAGCACTTCGATGTCCCGGGCGCGATCTTCCAGGCCAAGCTGAACGAGCATCACTGGATGTCGGCCGGGCACGATGGCGCCGCGCTCCCGGTCCTGGTCGACTCCGATCGGATTTACCTGGCGCCGGAGGGTCCGCCCTCGTCGCGCAAGCGCGTGATCGCCACGTACGGTGATGGGCAGTCCAAGCTCTCCGGTCATGCCTGGCAGGAGAGCCTCGAGCGGCTGCCAGGAGCGGTCTTCGCCTATGAGGAGCGCGTAGATCGAGGCCGCGTGATCGCCTTCGCCGAGGACATCAACTTCCGGGGCTACGCACGAGGCGTCAACCGGCTGTTCCTGAACGCGGTGTTGCTGGGCCCCAGCGCTCCGTAGGAGCGCGCGCAGGACAACTGCGCGTGACCGTGCCAGCCGCCGAGAGCCCGGGCCCACGCCCGTTCGGTGTCATCGAGATCGCGCCGTCCGGCTAGTGTTTCAAGAGCACCTTCCCCACACTGCGCCGCGACTCGACGAACGCGTGCGCCTCCGCGACATCCTCGAACGGGAAGACCCTGCCGATCACGGGTCGTATTCCTCGCTCCCTTACGAAGGCGCTCAGCCTGTCGAATACAGCGCGCAGCCGGGCTGGCTCGTCGAGCAGATAGCCCAGGTGGGTGGCCATGATACCGGTGGACGCTTTGGCCAGGTCCAGTAACTTCGCGCGCGGTATGTCGCGCCAGGTCCGCCACCAACTCGCGGGGTTCCATCTCTTCAG
Source organism: uncultured bacterium (assembly GCA_947581845.1). Lineage (GTDB taxonomy): Bacteria > Gemmatimonadota > Gemmatimonadetes > Palauibacterales > KS3-K002. The sequence goes on from CANPVY010000122.1 coordinate 2,575, forward strand.
GTTCAAACTCGCAAAGCCCGCCACCACGATCCGCCCGAACGGATTCAGGAGCTCGAAGCAGGACTTGTAGACATTACCGCCCACAGTCTCCAGGACGACATCGAACCCGCCGGCCAGCTCCTGCAGCCGCTGATGCCAATCAGGTCCCGTATAGTCAAGAGCAGCGGCCGCTCCCAAGGATCGCACCAGGTCGACTTTCTCCTGGGAGCCGGCCAGGCCGTAGACCTGACAGCCGTGCTTGGCGGCAAGCTGCACCGCAGCCGTCCCGACTCCACCCGCTGCTGCCGTGATCAGAACGTTCTCTCGCTCTTGTAGGCGCGCCAATTCCATCAGCGCGACCCAGGCTGTCATGTAATTGACGCCAAAAGCGGCGTTCTCTTCCATCGTGTACGTGTCGATGGCTGGAATAGCACGCTCCTGCGGCACGACGACCTTCTCCGCGTAACAACCGTACTGCGTCCCGACCATCACCTTTTGCCCGACCCGTGAGCGATCCACCCCTGCGCCCACGCTGTCGATCACCCCTGAGCCTTCCATACCCAAGACGTAGGGTCGTCTCGGCGCCCACTGGTACAGGCCCTTGCGCGAGAGAATCTCAGCGTAGTTGATGCCCGTGTAGCGCAAGTGCACCCGCACCTCACCCGCACCGGGACCAGGCTCGGGCACCTCACACGGCTCAAGCACTCGCGGACCGCCGGTCTCCCTCAGAATGATCGCCTTCATGTTCACTCACCGCTCGCTTGGGTGTTGCCATCGTCGAACTGCCAGCATCCTAGCCGGTTGCCAGCAGCGACACAAACCGTCGCGTCCGTAGCCCTGAGTGCTCGCCGACTTGTGCGAGGTGTGCTCGGCTCGTTAGTTGGTGCTCGCCATGAGAGACCGTGCACTTGCCGGACACACCGCCCTACTCGCCGTGCAGGCTTGCTACGGGCTCCTGCCCGTCTTCGGGACTGTGGCCCTCGCCGAGGGTGGCTTCTCGCCGCTGGGCCTCCTGAGCTGGAGGGTTGCCGGCGGGGCCCTAGCACTGGGCGCCCTCGCGCTCGTCGCCTACGGCCGCGAGGCCATCCCCGCGGGGCGTGATCTGCCGCTCTTCGCGATCTGTGCGCTGCTCGGTGTCTCCTTGAACCAGGGGCTGTTCCTCGAAGGACTGGCGCGCTCGACGCCGATGAACGCCGGTCTGATCATGACTCTCATCCCGGTATTCACTTTCGCGATCGCTGCCGCCGTGAAGCAGGAACACTTCAGCTGGCTACGTGCGCTGGGTGTGCTGACCGCGCTGGCTGGTGCAGCGTTGCTCCTGTTAGCTGGCAGGGAGGGCCCTGTACGGGGTCATGGATTCGGCAACTTCCTGATGGTTCTGAACGGTCTATCCTACGCGACCTATCTGGTGGTCGCCAAACAGCTCGTCGGCCGCTACCGCTCGCTGGTGGTCATCGCCTGGGTCTACATCCTCGCCCTCCCGTATCTCCCCTACTTCATGACCGGCGAGAAGCTCACACCTGATCCCGGCAACACGAGCGCCTGGTGGTCGATGGTCTACGTCCTCGTATTCCCCACCGTGCTCGCCTATCTGCTAAACATGTTCGCGCTGGCGCGTGTACGTGCCACGACCACCGCCGTCTACATCTACCTGCAGCCGCTCGTGGCTGGAGTCGCCGCCTGGCTCGCGTTCGGCGAGCGGCTAACGACTGACATAGGGATCGCCGCAGTCTGTCTGTTCGTCGGGATTTGGCTGGTCGCGCGCAGCAAGCGCGATCCCATCATCAGCCGAACGGTCAACGCCGCCGCGGACTCGGCCCGGCCACAGCCAGTAGATCCGCCATAGTTCGGGCGTTCTCCACGGCATGCGCACGAAGATCGTTGTTGAAGTATATGAACAGCTCGTCTACGTCCTGCGCGAGGTTCTGCAGAAGGCGCGCCCATCTCTTGAGTGTGTTCCCATGGTAGCGCCCGGCGTATTTCACCTGCCCCGCACCATGGAAGCGCACGTAGGCGAAATCGGCGGTGGCGAGCACCGGCCAGCTCAGCCCGGGCATGTCGAAACAGCAGAACGCGATATTCCGAGATCGCAGGATATCGAGGATCTCCTCGGCCAGCCACGACTCGTGCCGAAACTCGAATACGTAGCGCGCCCCAGGCTCGGGAAGGCGGTCAACGAAGCCGGCCAGCCGCTCCCGGTTGGCGTGCCACGTACCTGGAAGCTGAAACAGAACCGGACCTAGCCGCTCGCCAAGCAGGCCTGCATGCTCGAGAAAGTTCTCCAGGTATCCGGAGCCATCCTTGAGCTTCTTCTGGTGCGTTATGAGGCGGTGCGCTTTGACCGCGAAGCGAAAATCGCCGGGCACCGTCTCCCGCCACTTCTCCCAGGTCTCGCGCTTCGGCAGCCGATAGAAACTGTTGTTGATCTCTGCGGTGCGGAACTCGCACGCGTAGAAGCCCAGCCAGCCTCCGCTTGGGAGGGCCTCAGGATAGAAGCGGCCGCGCCAGTCGTCGTAATGCCAGCCAGAAGTTCCGACCCAAATCCTGGCAGACATAGCAGCATCCCGGAGTTCTGGAACCTAGAGGCTTTGCGCGTGCCGCCGTGCAGCGCAACATCTGCTACAGCTGCCGAGCATCTTACGGACTCAACAGAAACAGGATCAGCGCGCTAAACAACCCTACAGCAAGCAACCCCAGGCTAGCCCACGCCACAACGCGGAATACCCGCGCTCTCGGGCGTGCACACAGCCCGACGAGAGCGATACCGGTCATCGTCAGGGCGGCGATAGCCGTGAGCAGGTGCTGGTCGCTGGCCGCGTACAGGATCGGTCCATCGAGATAGGCGAAATCCTCGATCGCCAGGATGACGAGATCGAAGAGGTTGCTGCCGAGCAGGCCTCCGATCGCCAGATCGACCGCACCGATCCGAACCGCCTGGACCGAGATCACCACCTCGGGCACTGAGGTGACGAGGGCCACGAAGATCGTACCCACAAAGGTCTCGTCCCAGCCCATGTTGATGGCCAACGCCTGACCGATGACGGGCAGCGCTGTGGCCGCACCTGTCAGCACCACCGCGTTGACGGCGAACAGCGCGTAAACGCTCTTTAACACCAACGGGGGCGGCTCCAGACGGCGTACCTGAACTGCCTCGACCAGCCCACTAGCGTAGATCTCGTTTTCGCGACGCTCGAAATAGAAGATGCTGCGGATACCGATGAAGTATATGACCGGCGCGATGAGCGCATATGGTCCGACCGGTCCAAGGCCGGGAGGCGCAAAATGTTTCTGTACGAAGATCGCACTGGCGAGTGCGCCGAGGAGCACCACCCCAAAGCCAGCCGAGAGACTATGGCTGTGCTGTATCCCGCTATAGATGGAGCCCCCCCGGTAGACGAAATCCAGAATCGCAATGATCAGCAGGTTGTAGATGCAACTACCGAGTGCCGAGCCGACGGCCAGGTCCGGCGCGTGCACGACGATGATCGCACTGAGCCCGGTAACGAGCTCAGGCATGGAAGTCACGATCGCCAGCAAAACGAGGCCAATCCATGCCCCACCCAGCCCGGTGCGAACGGCAATGATGTCACCGTAGCGGGACAGCTTGGTGCCGGTAAGCAGAATGATGAATAGGCAGACGAAAAAGGCGAGCCAGACCGCCGCCAGGCTCAGAGCTGAAAAGAATTCCGCGACCATGATGGCTCAGACGTTGAGGCTGACCCTCAGCTGCCCGCAGCAAGATAGCCCACTCGGACCCCCGCCGTAACCCGAGTCTACATCCTCGAGGTCTAGCACTCACCTGCCGCCGGGCAGCAAGCTTGATAGATTCAACGCGCGCCGTTTTTGCTCGGCAGAGACAACACGCGGCCAGTTACCTGTTCCCGAGCTGGCAGCTGTGCCACCGTCAGGCAGTCATAAGCGTGAGATGAGAGCACGTAGGAAGAAACCGATTCTCCTGCCCGTACCCAGGTTCGCGCAACCCGACGACGTAACCTGCGGCCCGACCTGCCTGGCCCAGGTTTACAAGTATTACGGCTTCGAGAAATCACTCTCCGCGATTATCGAGGAGACCCCGCGCAACCCCGACGGTGGGACGCTGGCGGTCTTTCTCGGGATCAGCGCGCTGCGTGACGGCTTTGCAACGCAGATCTACTCGTACAACCTGCGCGTATTCGACCCAACATGGCGTAAGCTCGATGTCTCGGCACTCCTATCCAAGCTGGAGAGCCGGTTGCAGAAGGTGAAATCACAGAGACTGCACCGCACGATCAACGGGTACCGGGACTACATCCAGCTGGGTGGTGAGGTGTGCTTCGCCGAGCTCACCCAGGAGCTGCTTGCAGGCATCCTAGCCAAAGGACACCCGGTACTCACCGGCCTCAATGCGACGTATCTTTACGGGACTCCTCGGGAGTACAGAGACGAATACGACGACGTCCGCGGCGAGCCTGTCGGTCACTTCGTGGTGATCTCCGGCTACTACCCGGTAAGCGGGCGCTTCATCGTCCGCGATCCTTCGAGCCATATCCCGTTCAGTCGCACGGGCAAGTACTCCGTCGAAGCGCAGCGCCTGATCTCAGCCATACTGCTCGGCGATGTCACCTATGACGGAGTGCTTCTGATCGTGAGTCGCCGATAGCAGTGGAAGCGGAATCGCATATGAGAGACCGTCCAGTCTACTTGGTCGTCGCAGAACAACAGGACCTCGCCGCCCTCAAGGGTGTTTCAGCGCGTACGCCCGACGACTACCTCGAGGGCAAGGCGCCCGACACCCTCTCTGAGGATGTGACGGTGATCAACCTTTGCCGCTCCTACCAGTACCTGTCACGAGGCTACTACGTCTCACTGCTGGCAGATGCGCGTCACCAGCGCGCGCTGCCCAGCCTGCGGATGATCGAGGAGATCACAAACCCGTACGCCTATTTCATAGCGCTGCGCGGGGCAGGTATCGAGACGATCGATTTCCGCGTCGTCAGAGGTCGACGCGTGCTCCCTAAGATCATTGTGCCCGCCGCTGGCCGAGAAGCGCAGGCCCGCGAGCCGCAGGCACCCCTGGTGAGTAGCAGCAGCGGCGCGGAGCCGGCACGCTACCAGCCGGCACCTGGAGATTTCGAGGAGATCACCTCCGTCTTCGGTAGAACCCTCGACGCACGCTTTCGGAAGCACTGCTCCAGCGTATTCAAGGTCTACCCATTCCCACTCCTGCGAATCCGCGTCTACAGGGACGACGAGCGCTGGAAGATCGGTCAGATCCACCCGCTGTCCGTTACCCAGATCGGCCCGGAGGAGTCTGTTCTGCTGAACGAGGAGTTGTCTCGCGGCAAACCGCTCGCCGCTTCTTCACAGACTAGCCGCACCACACCTTACCGCATCGCCGTTCTGATGGATGACGATGAACCGTTCGCACCGTCGGACGAGGACACGTTCGAAAGACTCAGGAGAATCGGCGAGCGGCGTAGTGTGCTGTTCGAGCAGATCACGAAGGACGATCTCTCGGTCCTGCCGGAGTATGACGCCCTGTTCATCCGGACCGTCACCGGCATGGACCATTACTCGTTCCTGTTCGCGCAGCGCGCTAAGAGTCTCGGGATGCCGGTGATTGATGACCCGCAATCCACCGTCAGGTGCTCCAACAAGGTCTATCTGCATGAGCTGTTCAAGAAAGCCGGGCTGCCAACGCCGAAGACGCTTACCATCTCCCGCAAATCAACGCTCGCCGAGGCTGAGGCACTGGGCTACCCTCTCATCGTCAAGCAGCCCGACGGCACGTTCTCAGCGGCGGTCCGCAAAGTCGAGAGCCGGAAGGAACTGCACAAACTGACGCGCGAGATGTTCAAGCGATCGCCGTTGCTCACGCTCCAGGAGTACAAGCCTACGGAGTTCGACTGGCGCGTCGGCGTCTTGGATGGCGACGTCCTTTTTGTCTGCAAGTACCACATGGTGAAGGGTCACTGGCAGGTCGTCGCAAAATCACGCACCGGACGTACGCGTTACGGGGCTGTCGAGGCCGTTCGGGTTACAGAGGCACCTGAAGCAGTGAGGGTGCTGGCCGTGGAAGCCGCCGCCTTGATCGGCGACGGCCTCTACGGAGTGGATATCAAGGAGGCGGATTCTGGTATCATCATCATCGAGATTAACGACAACCCGGACCTCTGGGTGGGCCATGAAGACGCCGCGGAGGGGGATCGCATCTACGAGAAGATCGTCGCCAACTTCCTGCGCAGAATACGAGAGACGCTCGGCGACGTGACCCTGGAATGATCGGGCCAAAGCGCAAACGCTACCGGCTGTTCGAGGTCGTCGGCTTAGAGTTGGAGTACGTCGTCGTCGATCGCGATCTCAGACCCCGGTGCTTGGTCGAAGATGCGTTTCGGCAGATCCACGGCAGGGCGACATCAGACATAGAGTACCAGCGAGTCGGCTTCTCCAACGAGCTCGCCGCCCACGTGTTCGAGATCAAGACGATCGACCCTGCGGCGAGCCTGGCTCGAATCGAGGCCGATCTGGTGCATGGGCTGCGCTTCTTCGCTGGCGTGCTCCGCGACAACTTCGAAGCTCGACTTCTCCCCACCGGAATGCACCCGTTCATGTCGCCGGTCGAGACGAAGCTCTGGCAGCGTGGTGGCCGTGCCGTCTATGAGACATATGCCGGGATCTTTCCCATCCAGGATCACGGTTGGCTCAACGTGCAGGCCAGCCACATCAACCTTCCGTTCGACTCGGAGGCTGACACTGTACTGATGCACAACGCGCTCGCCTGTCTTATCCCGTACCTCCCGGCCCTGGCCGCGAGCTCCCCCATCTACGAGGGTAGGATCGGCCCATCCGTAGACAACCGCATGGAGTTCTACAAGCGAAACCAACGACGCATTCCGGTGATCACTGCGCAGGTCGTGCCGGAGTACATCAGCTCCTACGCCGACTACAGGCGCAGAATCTTGAAGCCGATCCGCGAGTCCCTGAACGGACTCCCCGGCGCAGAGAGGCTGAACCCCGAGTGGGTCAACTCCCGCGGCTCTATCATGCGCTTCAGCCGGCAGGCGATCGAGATCAAGGCGCTCGATGTTCAAGAGTGCATTAAGGCCGATGTCGCTATCGCCGCCTTCGTGCGCGGCGCGCTCAAGCATCTCGTGCGCCGGCTCAAGGCGGACACGCTGAGTTTGCCCGAGCACACCATGCTCGTGGCCGATCTCAACAGTGTGATCCGCGGCGGGATTCAGGCTCAGGTACGGGCGCCTCACCTGCGACCGAGGTCCCTGAACCCGCAGACATCCACAACAGCCCGAAGCGTTCTGGGCCAGCTGTTGGAGGGGGCTTATCCGGAGATCGCTGCGAACGAGCAACCCTACCTCGCCGTTGTGGAGGACCGCATCCGCAGGGGCAGCCTGTCCGAGCGGATTGCCCACCGGGTGCGGCGTACGAGTCGCGGTCGCGATCAGAGGGCCGCGATTCGGGCCGTCTACGAAGAGCTGGCGGACTGTCTGGTGAACAATACGCCCTGGGACGGTTAGCTTGTCGAGCCGCTCGCTCAGCCCACATCAGCTTGTTGTCTCATGCGAGCACGCCTCTAATCGTCTGCCCGCGAGGTACGGGACTCTGGGGCTCCCGCGCCGCAGGCTCAGCTCACATATCGCCTGGGATGCCGGTGCGCGGGGAGTGGCGCGCTATTGCGCAAGTCGCCTGGGTTGTGCGTTCCATGCCGGCAGATACTCCCGGTTGTTGATCGATCTCAACCGGAGCCTGCATCATCCCAAGCTCATCCCCCAAGAGAGCTTCGGGGTCCGCGTACCGTACAACGTCGGCATCTCAGAGGACGAGCGGTGGGCTAGGATTCGCCGCTACTATGAACCCTACCGCAGTCGCATATTCCGCGACATCGAGCATGTCATCGGCCGCTACGGCACCTGCGTGCATCTGAGCGTGCACTCGTTCACGCCGCGCCTGGCTCGGCAGCTTAGACGTGCGGACATCGGTATACTGTACGATCCGCGACGGCCGCTTGAGAGCCAACTCGCTCGTTGGCTCACTGCGGATCTGAAGGAACGGGGATACCACACGCGACGGAACTATCCCTACCGCGGCACCAGCGACGGATTCACGACCTACTGTCGGGGAGTCTTCCCGGCGAGCGCGTACCTGGGCATCGAGATTGAGATCAACCAGGCAAGGCTCGAGAGATCTTCGCGACTTGCCCGCATTACGAGCGCCGTAGCGGACTGTGTCAACACGGCTCTTCTCGCGGGACCCTGGCCTGCCCTGGCACGCCGATTTCGCGCGCCGGGTTGAGTATCGCGAGCGAAAGCGGGAGTTTAGATCTCTCGCGATCGAGAACAGCGATAGGAGGGGTCGGATGGCAAGCAAGCACAAGAAGTGGATGACTCGGCGCCCGCTGATACGACGACGTACCCTGCCTGGGGCAGCACCTGGGACCCTGGTGATAGATCCACAGGCACCACACCCCGTAATCAGCGTGATCGCTTACGGTCCAGACGACCTGGTCGAGGAGAGCAACGCTGATCCGGGCTCGATCAGGAGCTACCTGGGCAAGTGGCCGGTTACCTGGATCAACGTGGACGGCCTCGGAGATGCGGACACCATCAACGCCCTTGGCGAGATCTTCGAGCTACACCCGTTGGTCCTGGAGGACGTCGTGCACACTCATCAGCGACCGAAGTTCGAGGAGTACGATTCGCACGCGTTCATCATCACCCGGATGCCACAACTCGAGGAGGCGTTCCGAACCGAGCAGGTGAGCATATTCCTCGGCGCGGACTATGTACTGACACTGCAAGAGCGGCCCGGCGACTGCTTCGAGCCCGTGCGCAAACGCCTGCGGAACCAGCGAGGTCTCGTTCGCCGCCAAGGGGCCGACTATCTCGCCTACGCCCTGCTAGACGCCGTGATCGACAGCTATTTCCCCCTGCTTGAGGATTACGGTGAGCGGTTGGACGACCTGGAGGCCGAGATCTCGGAACGTCCCGGCCCCGCGACTGTTGCCCGCATCCAGCAGACGAAACACGATCTGCAGGCGCTGCGTCGAACGATCTGGCCGCAACGTGATACGCTGAACGTGCTGATCCGTGATAGGAGCCCGTTGATCTCGGACGACACCCGAGTATTCCTGCGCGACTGCTACGACCACTCCATCCACATCATGGAGCTCGTCGAGACTTATCACGAAGTGGCGGCTGGGCTCATCGAACTCTACATGTCGAGCGTCGGACATCGCATGAACGAGATCATGAAGGTGTTGACGGTCATCGCGACGATCTTCATACCGCTGACCTTCATCGCGGGCATCTACGGAATGAACTTCAACCCGGCCGCATCCCCGTGGAACATGCCCGAGCTCAACTGGTACCTGGGCTACCCGTTCGCGCTCGGGCTGATGGTTGTCGTAGTGCTAGGGATGTTGTTTTATTTCCGTCGTAGGCATTGGATCCGCTAGCTAGGCGTGCAAACTACTCGTTCTGAGGATTACTGGCATGTTCACTCGTCGGACGGTCGTGACATTTCTCGTTGGGCTCGTGGTAGGGGTCGTCCTGGTCGCCGTTGCTCGCCCCTTCCTGGGCGCCCGCCTGCCGGAGGCGATGAGCGGGAAGCGGGAGTCGGTGACAGGCCCTGTGGCCGCCAAACAGCGACAACAAGATCGCCTGTTGCTGACGATCGTGACGCCAGGCGGCGCGATTCTCGGCACCTTCACGAAGCGGGTAGCTGAGATCGACCTGCTGGTGCAGACGGAGGACACGCTCACTCTGGCGATCGCAGGGTACCAGCCGTTCCTGCAGGACCCTCAGATCACCCGAGTCGCGAAGCCGCATGCGTACTCGCTGCCTACCGACTCGATGCCGCCGGAGCCAAGCCGAGATACGCTTCGGCAGGAAGGGAGCCAGCAGGAGGAGGACACCCTGCAGGCCGCCGACAGCGTCGATGCCCGGCGCGGTACCCGCTGGTACGACTAGCGCGCAACTCCGCCCGGACGGGGTACCCGACTCCAAGAATGCAGCGCCGCCGGACTTCTGATGAGGTCCAGCGGCGCTGTTCTGCCCCGTGAGGCTGATCCTGTCAGGTCACTTCCTGGAGACCGTGACGGGAATTCGCTTCGCGGCCGCCTTCTCCGACTTCTGCAGCCTAATGGTCAGCACCCCCTTGTCATACTCCGCCGCAATCTTCTCCTGATCGACCGCGGCCGGCAGGGCGATGCTGCGCCGGAACGATCCGAATCGGCGCTCCGTGTGGTAGTAGCCTTCACGACGCTCCTCGCTCTCCTCCTTCTTATCGCCGGAGATGATCAGGACATCGCCGTGCAACGAGACATCGATCTCCTTGGGATCGACGCCCGGCAATTCGGCCCGTACCGTAATCTCATCCTCACTCTCCTTCACGTCGAGCGACGGCGACCAGGCCGTTGTCCATGAGCGTAGCTCCGGGAGCAGCCGCGACTCGCCCAAGAACGGTTCACGGAAAAACCGCTCGAAGAGTCGGTCGACCTCCTCATGGAAGCGGCCGATCGCTAACTCGGTAGACGGTAGCTCCGATTCAGAACCCCTGAACTTGCCTCGCCAGGGTATCAAACTCGCCATCAACATGGTCCAACACCTCCTTCTATCCTCAGGCACGCCATGCCAAGGCGCCGCCCATTACTTGTACTAGCTCGTGCGAACCTCGATCTTGCGAGCCTTCGCCTCTTCCGCCTTCGGCAGATGGAGCACCAGTACACCCTCACTGTACTCGGCGCTGATACGAGCCGCATCCACTTGCTCGCTGACCTGGAAGGCTCGATGAAAGTCGCCTACGCCGTACTCGCGTAGTAGGTAGTCCGTGCCCTCAGGCTGCCGAGGCTTGACCTTGGCATGAATGGTGAGCACACCATTCTCGAACTCCACGTCGATGTCCTCTGCCTTCGCACCGGGGATGTCCGCGACGACTCGCAGCTCATCCGA
>CANPVY010000123.1 GCA_947581845.1 uncultured bacterium
CGGTCTTCACACCGACGGCACCTACGGTCGCATTTCGACTGGGTGAGCGCGTTGACGATCCGGTTCAGATGTATCTGTCTGATGTGTTCACCGTGACAGCGAACCTGGCGCGCCTGCCGGCGATCTCGATACCGATCGGTCGGATCGAGGGCCTGCCCGTGGGCGGCCAGTTATTGGCGCGACATTTCGATGAGACGACGCTGTTGCAGGTGGCGTCCACGCTTGAGCGATCGATCGCTGCCGACCCCCTGGACCGGGAACCGTAGATGAGCCCCCTGAGTACGCCACGGGACTACGAGACGGTCATCGGTCTCGAGATACACGTCCAGCTCAGGACGGAGAGCAAGATGTTCTGCGGCTGTCGCGTCGAATACGGCGCGCCACCCAACACCCATGTGTGTCCGGTCTGTTTGGGGCTGCCGGGGGCGCTACCAGTGGTGAACGCGCAGGCCATCCGGCTGGCTGTTCTCGCGGCACTCGCGCTGGACTGCGAGGTCCACCGCCGATCCGTGTTCGCGCGCAAGAATTACTTCTACCCGGATCTTCCCAAGGGCTACCAGATCAGTCAGTACGACCGGCCTCTGGCCACAGACGGTTGGCTGGAGCTGCCGGCGGCGCCCGCTGGTCCAGCGCGCCGGGTCCACATCCAGCGCCTGCATGTCGAGGAGGACTCCGGGAAGTCGGTGCACGACCGTTTTCCGGGCCAGACCGCGGTGGACCTGAACCGGGCCGGTGTGCCGCTCGTCGAGATCGTCACCGCCCCCGACCTGCGCTCGCCTGCTGAAGCGCGAGCGTTCCTCGGCAGACTGAAACGGACGCTTGAGTACTTGGAGGTCAGCGACTGCAACATGGAGGAAGGCAGTCTGCGGGTCGACGCGAACGTGTCGGTACGGCCTCGCGGCAGCGAAGAGCTGCCGACGAAGACCGAACTGAAGAACATGAACTCGTTCAGCCAGCTGGAGAAGGCGCTGAATTACGAGGCGGCGCGACACATCGCGATCCTCGAGTCCGGCGGCAGAGTGGAGCACCAGACGATGCTGTGGGCTCCTGGCCGCGGCGCGGCGCGGCCGATGCGGGGCAAGGAGGAGGTGCATGACTACCGATACTTCGCCGAGCCCGACCTGCCGACGCTTGAGGTGGCGGAAGAGACTGTAGCCTGGGCGGCCGAACAGATACCGGAGTTGCCCTGGCAGAAGATGCGGCGTTTGCAGACGGAATACGGGCTGCCTGCCTACGACGCGGAGGCCCTGAGCGCGACGCGGCCCCTGGCCGCCTACTACGAGGCGGTCGCGCGTGCGTGTTCTGATCCCAAGGCAGCGGCAAACTGGGTGATGGGGGAGGTTCAGGCGGCGGCCAACGAGCGCGGTCGCGCGGTTAGCGAGCTAGGTGTCGAGCCCGAACAGCTTGCAGAGTTGATCGAGTTGGTCGGCACGGGCACGCTATCGAATCTCCTCGGCAAACAGGTACTCCGCCGAATGGTGGAGACGGGCAAGACCGCCGAGCGGATCATCGCAGAGGAGGATCTGCGTAAGGTGGTTGACGGCGAGCGGCTCGAAGGCTGGGTCAGTGAAGTGATCGCCGAGCATCCGCAGGAGGTGGCGCGCTACCGCAGGGGTGAGGAGAAACTGCTCGCCTTCTTCATAGGTCAGGCCATGCACAAGTCGCGGGGCAAGGCCGATCCAGATCGCCTGCGTGAGACCTTTGAAGTGGCCCTGGGACGGTCGGACGATCAGAGTGGTTGAAGCACCTGATGAAACGCTTAGCCGCGTCGTCGCAGCCTCTGGCGAGGGCGACCAGCGAGAATACGCGCCTGCTTAGGTCGAATCAGCGTCGCCTTCAGCTGGAGCAGATCGATCCACATCCCCTCCGCTCTCAGCCGCTGATCCCACCAGCCCAGATGCTCTGTCGGCAATGGAAAGCGCGCGTCGACGAGCTGTACGAGATCTTCCTGCAGCTGCGCCTTGCGCAGGCCGTTTCGAACGCCGTAGTGCCGGTTCAGCATCTTCGCTTCACCGAGAGGTCGCTCGCCGGTGGGATCGAGAAAGGCCGTGATCGAGTCCTTGCGGTTAATGAGATAGTCTACAGCGAAGTCGAAGGTGTAGCGTAACCAGGTGCCGACTTGGCTGTCGTCGACGTCCCAGCGTGAGTAGTCGAGCACCCGGTCGAACATCGCTTGCCAGGTGGTGTGATCCGCGAGCCTGATCATGCCACGAAAGATGCGGCGGTTGGTCTGAAAGCTGAACAAGGTTCGGTCCAGCACACGGTCCAGCAAACGGTCGCTGTGACTGTGATCGAAGTCCGTGATCAGGTGAAATGCGGCTCGCAAGTATGCCTGCCCCAGGTGCACGTCCATGCGGTGCTCCCAATAGGAATGCCCGATCACCTGAGTGGCCGCCGAAGTCAGCAGCTGACGGGGCAGGAAGTAGTTGTGGGCCACTGTGTCACCCGCCAGATGCGTCAGGTAGCCGAGCGCGCAGGCGCGGCCGGCCTCCGACTTGGCCGCCTCGTAGAGTTCCTCCCCCACGTGCCAGTGGTGACAGTTGCGGCCTACTGGGGCGTACCTCTTGCCGAAGGTGATATCCGCCGCGATGCAGCCGTAAAGGAAATCAAGAGGATAACGGCGCACGATCTCGGCTACAGCGAGCGGCAGCAAGCCAAGGGCGCCGAGGATCTCGGTTCCAACCAGCACGTGCATCCCCGGCCCCCAGGCCCAGGCGGGGGCAGGGGTGAGCAGGACGGCCAGCCCCGCGATGCCGACGATCGTGAGCCAGCGCATGCGTCAGTGCGACCCGCGGAGCTTGCGTTGCTCCCGACGCAGGGCCCGCTGAGCCTGATCCAGCTGCTGACGCGCCATCTCCTTGAATTCCTCCCGGGCTGCCTCGAGGCTTGCCCCGAGTTCCTCACGGAACTCGCCGACGATCCTGCGGCCGCCCTTACGGATCTCTCCCAGCGCCGTTGTGCCTGCCTGCCGCACGCGGCGGTAGCGCTGACCCAGCGCCGCCGGCAGCCGGCGGCGCCGTCGCTCCGGCACCCAGATCGCGGCCAGACCGGTACCGACGAGGGCGCCGATCACAAAGGCAAGCAGGAAGTGGGCGGGCTCGTACCGCTGACTTCCTCCGCCCTCAGTCTCTGTCCGGTCGCGCTCAGCGGCCATAACGCGTTCACTCCTCCGGGTCTTCTACCTCCGGCTCCTCATCGTCGTTCCGTCCGCGACGACGCAGCAGCTTCGCACCTGTGCGAATTCCGCGCAGGGTTGATGTTGCAGTCAGCAGAGTGTCCTCAACCTCTCCCTGAACGACCTCGATGAGCGCGCCCAGCTCTTGGACGCGATCCTCCGCCACGTCGAGCGCGGCTTCGAGTCTCTCGTTGGCGCGTGATATCGTCTCGCTCGCGTGCTCGACCTCCTTGCGTACCGACATCACAATGAAGTTCAGATTTTCGCCGACAGCGCGTGCCCGGTCGAGCACCGGCCTCGCGTCGCGACCGATGCTGTCCAGCGCGTTGTCCACCTTGTCAAGGCTGCGCTTGATGCGGCGCAGAGCACGCGCCAGCATGATCATACCGACGCCCACCACCAGGACGGCGAGGGCCTGTATCACCTGAATCGTCAGGTTCAGCGGCTCCTCCACGCGGTACCTCCCCGGTTACCTGTCAGTCGCGGCCCCGGTGTGCGCCAGGCGCCGGTCAAGTTCGCCGGCCCGTTCCAGCACACCCCGAACCAAGAACGGTCCGATCAGGTCGCTGATGCCGACCGCGATCACCACGGTGGCGAAAAAAACGTTCACCGCGGCCTCGAGTTCAGGCCCCAGTGGAACGTAGACAAGAACGAAGGAAATGGCCATGGCGAGCGAGATTCCCCCCTGCGGTGTCAGGGCGAGGCCGAAACTGGCGGGAAGTGGCAGGCCACGCGGCCCCGCTCGCGTGGCCACTAGCCCGCCCACCCACTTGGCCAACAGCCGGCCTCCGGCGTAGGCGGCCACGAGCGGGACGATCCACCATGAGGAGAAGTGCAGGAGCGCTCCGGCCAGGACCAGCAGCATGATGTAGATCGGCTGCTCCCATTGCGAGAGCGCCGCGTAAGCACGGCGACGCAGGGGCGAAAGGTTGCCGATCACCACGCCGGCTATCATGCACACGAAAAGGGGAGAGAGCGAGAGGTAGAATGCGGCGCCCGCCGCGAACAGTACGAGTCCGATCAGTAGTAGTACGAGTTCCTGGCTTCGCGTACGGATGCGCGTCAGCGAAAGGAACAGCACGCCGAAGAAGAACCCCAGTAGCACCGATATGGCAAACCACTCGACCAACGACAGCGCTACACCGCCGCCCAGCAGACGCGAGTGGTAGCCGGCGTAAATGAGGCCGAGAGCGACAATGCCGACGGCCGCATCGAGACTGGCCGCGTAGAAGAGCAGGCGAGTAATGCGGCCCCGGGTCCTGTACGTGTTCGAGATCAGCGCGATCGCGGCTGGCGTCGACACGCAGGCAGTCGCTGCGGCTGCGAGGACAATCGCGTCGAGTTTGAGCGAGAACCAGGCGTTGATGATCAGCCAACCGACCAGGTAGACGACACCGAATGCGACCGCCGCCTGCAGCCATGCGATGGCCAGGTACCCCGGCGGAAACTGCCGAAGGTGCTCGCGGTCCAGCTGGAGTCCAAAAAGCACTCCGACCCAGCCGAGCCCGAGGGCCAGCAAGGGGGTCAGCGCGAGCAAGGTATCGGCCGTCAGGATCTGCAAGAGATGCGGGCCGAGGATGAAACCGACGAGCAGAAACGGCCCGCCGACGGCTACGAATATCCGTGGGCCCAGCGGAACCTGGTGCCGGGCGAAGGTGAGCTGCGCGCCCAGCAGACCGATGAGGGCAAGAAGCAAGACGACGAGCAGTGGGTTCACAGCTCGGTTTCTTCGCCAAGCTCGGGTGCCATGCCGGTCGCTCGGCTCACCGGGATGGTGAATACGATGCCTGTGCCTGGGTCCGAGAGGCTGCCACAGACGTCTTGGATGACGGCGAAAGCCGCCTCCGCTTTCTCGTCGTCGTCTATGACGCTGAAGATGGTGTAGTTCTGAGGCCGCGATCGCGAGATCAGTGTCTGGATCCCGGCGAACAGAGGGATGTCGTGGGTGAGCACACGAGCCATCCCCTCGCTATTGATGATCGTAGCTCCAGTGATCCCCAGCTCGAGAAAGCCCGAAAGGATGTCATCGAGCTTTTCCGGCTGGTTGACCACGGCCACGAGTAGTTGCATAGACAAGAACGTCCCACTGCGGCGAGCTAGGGATGCTGCTCGTCGAACTGACGAATGCGCTCAATGACCTGCTCGGCGCTCCCAGCCTTCAGTAGCTCGTCCCGAATATCTGGCAGGCGCATCAGGCGGGCGATCCGCGCCAAGAGCTTGATGTGTGTGCTGCTTCGGTTCGGTGGCGAGAGAAGTAGGAAGATCGTATGCACGGGCTTCTCGTCCAGTGCAAGGAAATCGATGCCCGTGCGGGAGAGCGCGAGTTCTATCACCGTCGAGCTCAACTCAGGGTATACGGCGTGGGGGATTGCCACGCCGCAGCCGATCCCCGTCGACTGCGCCGCCTCACGTTCCAGCAACGCATCCAGCGCATGTTGCTCGTCCTGAATCAAGCCGCGCTCTGCCAGGTTGTGCACCAAATCGCGCAGCGTGTTCTCCACGCCCTCCGTCTGGAGGTCGAGGATAATCAGGTCGGGACGCAGATAGTGATGGAGTTTCATACTCGCCAAAGCTGCCGTCGACCGTATTCACATAGGCTAAGTCGCCCTACGGTGTCAAGCCGGGAGCGGTAGCTGCGGAACCGCGAGCTGGCGGCGGAGGCACGGCCTGGCGAGTGACGATTGACGATCGCGAACGCGGCAGCCTAAGTTGCTCGCGATGAGCAGCTTCATTGTCGAGGGCGGACGCACGCTGCGCGGCCATGTCCGGCCGGCGGGCAACAAGAACGCGGCGCTGCCTATGATGGCAGCGGCGCTGCTGACTGACGAGCCGGTCAGCCTGTCCAACGTACCCGGCATCCGTGACGTGCACACCATGACCGAACTGCTCGCAGCGCTTGGGGCGCGCTGCGAGTGGACGGCCCCGAGCACTCTCACGCTGCAGGCTGCGGATGTACAGTCGGCGGCGCTTGAGCCAGCTCTGGCCTCGCGGATTCGCGCCTCGATACTACTAGCTGGCCCGATGCTCGCCCGAGCGGGCCACATGCGGCTACCGCCCCCCGGCGGCGATGTGATCGGCAGGCGACGGCTGGATACGCACTTCGAGACGCTGCAGCGACTCGGCGCCGACGTCGAGCTGGGCGATGAGTTCGTGCTGCGTGGCAAGCTCCGGGGCACGGAGATCTTCCTGGATGAACCCAGCGTCACGGGGACCGAGAACGCGATCATGGCAGCGACCCTGGCGCAGGGTACCACGGTCTTGCGGAACGCGGCGTCGGAACCTCATGTGCAGGACCTCTGCCGGTTGCTGAACCGCATGGGCGCTCGCATATCCGGGATCGGAACGCCTGATCTGCAGATCGAGGGCGTCGAGCGGCTTGCAGGGGCGAGCGCCGAGCTGAGCCCCGATCACATAGAGGTTGGATCGTTCATCGGGCTGGCAGCGGTGACCCGAAGCGAGTTGACGATCGGCGACGTCGAGCCTGGTCACCTGTCGAGCATACGTCTGATGTTCGAGCGGCTCGGCGTGCTCTGCCAGCTGGATGGACGAACGTTGCGGGTGCCGGCGGACCAGTCGCTGGAGATCCGCACGGACATCGGCCAGCAGATACCGAAGATCGATGACGGTCCCTGGCCGAATTTCCCGGCCGACCTGATGAGCATCGCGCTCGTCGTGGCCACCCAATGCCGCGGCACGGTACTCATCCACGAGA
>CANPVY010000124.1 GCA_947581845.1 uncultured bacterium
CCCGATGTGCCCGGTCCGCCCGATGCCGAGCAGCTGGAAGTCGAGGCCGCCCGCCTGGACGATCGTCTGCTCGAAGGCGCGACAGTGTTCATCGACCTCGTGCTTCGGGATCTCGCCACGCGGGATGTGCACGTTCTCGCGCCGAATGTTGACGTGATCGAAGAGGTTCTCCCACATATAGCGGTGGTAGCTGTGCACGCTGCCCGGGTCCATCGGGTAGTACTCGTCGAGGTTGAAAGTGACGACGTTCGAGAAATCGAGGCCTTCCTCGCGGTGCATGCGAATCAGCTCACGGTAGACACCGAGCGGCGTCGAGCCCGTCGCCAGCCCCAGCACGGCCGGCGCGCCGGCCGTCGCCTTGTCGCGGATCACGGACGCGATCCGCTCGGCTACGACCTGGGCGATGCGGTCGAGACCCTCGATGATGAGGACTTGCATCTTCTCGCGCTGTGTCAGCATCTCTTTCTACCGGTGTTGTGATCGGGATTTGCCGTGCGTTCCGCCACCCAAGTTTAGACGACTGCGAGCCCCCGGTCGACCCGGGTCACGGGTTCGGCGCGGCAGCTCTCCTCTGGATCGCCATATCGCTGATCGCCTGCGCGACCGCGTCGTGCACGGCGCGGCGCAGCCGGATGTGCTTCTGGTTCTCGCGCGTCGGGTTCACACGTGTCGTGAGCAGCACGACGAACACGTCCAGCTCGGGATCCATCCAGATGCTGGTCCCGGTGAACCCGGTGTGGCCGAAGGCGCTGTAGCTGAGGTAGACCCCGCCCGACGAGCCACCGTTCGGCGTGTCCCAACCCAGGCCGCGCGTCGCCGCCGCATCGTGGCGCGTGGTGAAGGCGGCGATCGTGGCGGGCTCGACGATCTTCACCGGGCCGGCGCCACCGGCGCAGGCGGCGCCGAGGGCCGGGCAGCGTGCCAGCGTCCCACGGTCGAGCATCATCTGGGCGAACACGGCCAGATCGCGAGCGGACGAGAAGAGCCCGGCGTGGCCCGCCACGCCGCCCAGCGCGAACGCGTTCTCGTCGTGAACGACGCCGTGGACGTGCGTGAAGCGATAGACCGTGTCCACCTCCGTCGGCGCCACGCGCGGCCAGAGCGAGGAGTCCGGGTTGAAACCCGAATCGCCCATCCCGAGCGGCGCGAACAGCCGCTCGCGCAGGAACTCGTCCAGCCCGGCGCCACCGACTTCCTCGACCAGGAAGCCGAGCATCATGAACCCCAGATCGCTGTACACCGTCGTGTCGCCCGGCGGCGCGATCGGTTCGACCGCCGCGAGCGCCTCCTGGTACGCCGCGCGGCCCGCGACCTCCTGCCAGAACGGGATCCAGCCGGGCAGGCCGCCCCGGTGCAGCAGCAGCTGTCGCACCGTGATCGTCTCCTTCCCGTCCCCGCTAAACCAGGGCAGGTAGCCGGCCACGGGCGCGTCGAGATCGACGCTCCCCTCCTCCACCAGCAGCATCAGCGCCGTCGTCGTGCTGACGACCTTGGTCACCGACGCCATGTCGTAGATCGACGAATCGCTGACCGCCGCGGCGCCCGGCTCCCAGTCCAGCCGCCCGTACCCGCGCAGCCGCACCAGCCGGCCATGCCGACCCACCGCGAGCGCGGCGCCCGGCGTCGCCAAGTCCGCGATCGCCGCCTCGATGATGCTGTCCACACGCGCCACGCCGTCAGCGCTCATACCCACCGCGCCGGGCGTGGCCCTGGTGAGCACCGGCAGCCGCAGCCCTTCGCCAGCACGATGAAACGGCGGCAGCGAGATCGGCAGCCGACCCTTGATCGGCAACTCACCCAGCACCGCCCGCGCCGCGGCGCGCTGCGAGACACGGCGACCGCCCCAGGCGATCAAGTACGTCCCCACATCCGGGAAATCGGTCAGCAGGTACGGGTTGCCAAACGAGAGCACCATGCACGGCCTACCGGCGGCGACGAGGCGGTTGACATACGCCGCGAACGGCTCCGGCACCCCCACCGTGCCGGCTCCCGCGCGCGGTGAGACATATACGGATACGAGTGTGAGGTCAGCGGAATCCGCCAGCACGGCCAGCGAGTCGTAGGTCGCCGGGTGCGTCCCGTAATTGACCCAGACCGTGTCGAGCTGCTGGAAGTACGGGGCGACATCGAGATGGAAATAGCGCCCGGCTATCGCATCGGTGCGCCGCGAGAAGACCACGCTGAGCAGCCGATCAACCGTCGCGGTGTCGATCGGGATCAGCGCATCGCGATCCCTGGGCAATGTGATCGAGCGTTCGGCCGCGCTGTCCGCGAAGGCCAGGTGTGAGCGGTTCCCCACGATGCCGTCCACCGCCTCGAGGTCGATCAGGCGGCCCCGGTGCAGACCCGCGCGCGCCTTGAGCTCGAGCACGCGGCGCAGCGAGGTGTCGATGCGGGCCTCGCTCAGCCGACCCTCTCGCACGGCGGCAACGACCGCGTCGATCGTGGCCGGCACGTCGCGCGGCGCCAGGATCACGTCCGCGCCCGCCCCGAGCGCGCGCACCGCGGCGTCGCCGACGCCGTAACGGCTGGCGATTGCGTCCATCCGGATCGCGTCCGTGAGGATGACGCCGGCGAATCCGAACTCGCCGCGCAGCACTCCCTCGAGGAAGTACGGCGCGAGCGTCGCCGGCGGTGCGTCGGGGCCGAGGATCCGCGGGGCTGCGATGTGTGCGGTCATCACCGCGTCGACGCCGGCAGCCACGGCGCGCCGAAACGGAACCAGCTCGACCGTGTCCAGGCGCTCGCGTGTGGCGCTGATCGCCGGCAGCTCGAGGTGCGAGTCGGTCTGTGTATCGCCGTGGCCCGGGTAGTGCTTGGCCGTGGTCAAGAGCCCGCTGGCGCGGGCACCCCGGATGAACGCGACCCCCAGGCCCGCCACGAGCTCCGGGTCCTCACCGAACGAGCGTGTGTTGATGATCGGGTTCTCGGGGTTGCTGTTCACGTCCAGCACGGGCGCCAGCGTCATATGCACGCCGACCGCCCGCGCCTCGCGACCCGTGATCCGACCCAACTCGTAGGCGAACCGCTCGTCCCCGATCGCCCCGAACGCCATCGTGGGCGGGAACATCGTGCCGCCCCCCAGCGAGAGCAGCGACGGCAGCGCGTAGATGCCGCTCAGCCGCATGCCCGGGCCGCCCGACTCGAAGTCCGCGGTCACCAGCAGCGGCACACGCGCGCGCTCCTGCAGCCGGTTCAGCTTGGCGGCGTAGCCGTGGGGCAGCCCGATCGCGATCGCGACCCCACCGATCCTGTCCTCGACGATCCAGCGCGTCAACGCGTCGTACTCGTCGCTCGACGTCGATGCGTAACCGCCTGGGATCCAGACGATGACGAGCTGGCCGACCTTCTCGCGCAGCGTCAGCGACTCGAGCGTATTCCCGACCCAGCGCCGCGCGCTCGCGTCCAGAGCCATGCCGGGCTCAAGAGCAGCTGGCCCGAGCGGCGCGGTCGCGGGCGGCGCCCCGCACGCGCTGAGAACCACGAGGCCGGCAGCGGCTACAACGGGGATCGATCTCGACATTCGACATCCGTTCCTGTAAGAGGAGTTGACGGGGCTGTTGCGCTCGCCGAGGTTAACGGGAAAGAACCTAGCAGAGCGAACCACGATTTGCGGAAGCTGGAGAGAGGAACCTATGGCGCGCCCAAGGACCCCGCAATTGCCACTCGTCTCGCTCGTTCTTCTGAGCCTAGCGGGCTGCGCGCCGTCTACAACGGAGACGGACAACGTGCGCCCAGGAATCGAGATCCTCCTCGCCGACTCGAGCCATCTCGTGGCCGGTCGGCGCGTCGGCCTGATCACCAATCATACGGGCATCGCCCACGATAGGACTCACTCGATCGACCTGCTGCGCGGTCACGACGTCGAGCTCGTCGCGCTGTTTGGTCCGGAGCACGGCATCCGTGGCGACATGGCTGAGGGCGAGCGCGTCGAGAGCAGCGTGGACGAGCGTACCGGGTTACCGGTCTATTCGCTGTACGGCGACACGCTGAAGCCCACAGCGGAGATGCTCGCCGGCATCGAGGTCCTGCTGTTCGACATCCAGGACATCGGCGCCCGCTACTACACGTACGTCGCGACCATGGCGAAGGCGATGCAAGCGGCGGCTGAGGAAGACATACCGTTCGTCGTGCTCGACCGGCCGAACCCGATCGGCGGCGACCACGTCCAGGGCAACGTGCTCGAGCCGGAGCACAGCTCGTTCGTCGGGCTCTACCCGGTACCCATGCGCCACGGGATGACGCCGGGCGAGCTGGCGCGCCTGTTCAACGATCACTTCGAGATCGGGGCCGAACTTCACGTTGTACCGGTTGCGGGGTGGAAGCGCCGCCAGTGGTTCGACGAGACCGGTCTCCCCTGGCTACCGACCTCGCCCAACATGCCGTCGCTGGAGAGCGCCACCCACTACCCCGGTACCTGTCTGTTCGAGGGGACGAACCTCTCCGAGGGCCGCGGTACCGACATCGCCTTCCAGCAGATCGGGGCGCCCTGGCTCGATGGCGCGGCGCTGGCCGAGCGCCTGAACGCCTACGGGCTAACGGGCGTCCGCTTCGAGCCGGCGACTTTCACGCCTCAGGGGCCGGGTGATCAGAAATACGAGCACGAGGAGGTGCACGGCGTGCGCTTCATC
Organism: uncultured bacterium; assembly: GCA_947581845.1. GTDB lineage: Bacteria > Gemmatimonadota > Gemmatimonadetes > Palauibacterales > KS3-K002. Next base: position 4,632 of record CANPVY010000124.1, read on the forward strand.
GTCACCGATCGCCGCACCTACGATCCAACCGTTGCGGGCGTCGCCGCCCTCATCGAGGCACGACGCCTGGCCGGCCCGCAGTGGGAGTGGAATCTAGAGCACTTCGACCGGCTGGCCGGCACCACGCGCCTGCGCCAGGGGATCGAGGCGGGGGCCGGCCTGCAGGAACTGGTCTCCGCGTGGGAGAGTGAGCTAGCCGCGTTCCTGCCGCTGCGCGCACGCTACCTCCTGTACGAATAGCACACCCAGGCCAACAGCCCGGGTTTCGGGGTTCTTGACACGTATAATTCCGATTCCTAGTATGGGAGGAGTAGCGGGAATGTGCGCGACTGTTAGGCTCAGTATCTCCGAATAGAAGAATAGATGAGGAGTAGGGACACTCGCTTGTCGGGCGAGGCTCGAGAGGTGTGTCAACGTGTCGTCCTTCACTGCTCGTTCTTACCTAATCCCGACGTCCCCGACGAGGGCCGTAAGCGACCCGGCCGGCCCCCGCGTTTCGTGGACCTCATATAGCAATACGTTCTTTGCCCGAGCACCCACCTGGGAAACTCCCATGGTGGGAGTTGTTTTT
>CANPVY010000125.1 GCA_947581845.1 uncultured bacterium
GCCGACCAAAACCAGAGAGGCCACGAGGGCCGGTAGCATCAGTTCCAACATGTGTCCGCCCGTCCGCTGGAGGTTGTCTGTTCAGGAAGCCGGGTTTCACCCCGACGTCCAGTAATGCCGCCACTCAGTTCAGCAACAGAACACTCGACACAACACTGCTGTCACAGGCCCGCATCCCTGATGTGCGGCCTCAGTTGTCGCCCGGTTGGTCCAACGTCGCGTACGTTTCCGCCAGGCGCGACACCCACAGGTCGATGAGGTCGAAGTAGGTATCAACGCCCTCGGCTCCGCGCACGTCCAGCGGGACCATAATCGGCACAGCGCCCGTGCGGGAGGCCACCCGCTCGACCTGGGCGCGGCTGAAGTAGTTGGCCGCGAACAGGACCGGGATGTGCTCGTTACGCATGATCTCGATGACATCACGCACGTGCCCGGGCGTTGGCGGGATCCCCGGTTTGGGCTCCATATAGGCCGCACACTCGATCTGGAAGCGGGCACTGAAGTAGCTCCAGTTCTTGTGATAGCAAGCCATACGACGGCCACGAAACGGAGCGCCCTCGGCGAGCCACCCACCCAGATACTCGGTGAGCGGCTTGCCTTGGTATGTCTGGTTGCGGGCGAACTCCCAGAACTCGTAGTTCCGCGCCAACCTGAAGATGGTCTCGGCTCCCAGCATCTCCACGAGCTGATCGCCGAAGAGGCGGCGCATGACGCGATCCTGGAAGTCGTGGGTGTTCGCCTCGTAGGTGGCCGCGTTGGCCGGATCGACCCGTCTCAACCCCGACAAGATGTTCCTGGCGATGATGATCGCGTTGATCGGGTCCGTGTGTATGTGCGGGTTCCCGAAGGCGTGCACGTCGCCGCCGGCGCGGCTGACGGTCTCGGGTACCTCGAGGAGCTTGATGCCTGTGTACGTGACCACGTGTCCCGGACTGCCCTCGACGATCGCGGAGTTCCTCGCCCGGTCGATGACGGTCGGCGCCCACATCTCCAGATCCAGTCCCGTGGCTATGAAAAGGTCTGCCCTACCGACGATCGCGGCGTAGCTGGGGCGAGGCTGCACGAAGTGGGGATCCTCGTCGCCGCGCGCGATTTCCACGACCTCCGCCAGATCTCCGGTCAACTGCTCCGCTATCGCTGCGAAGACCGGCAGCGACGCCACCACCTGCAGCTTCTCCTGCGCAGCCGCTGGCTTCGGCGCCAGCAGCAGAACCGTCAACAGCGCGCTGAGCGCCTGGCTCAGGCCAGCGCCGAGACCCGGGCGCATCGCTTCTCTGTACTTCATGGCTCTCTCCTTGATTCCCGGCCCGAGGCCGTCAGTACGTCTCGTGCTTGTGCGGGCCCACGGCCCAGACGGTCTGGAGCAACAATGTGTGGTTAGCCTTCCCATCGTCGGGCTTGAGATAGTTGTACTGCAACCTCAGGAACACCCACTCGGTCTGCCACCAGGTCAGGCTGGGCACGAACTGAACGATCTCCGCCCCCTCGCCGTAACCGTCAAGGTAGTCGGCCCGGGCGCCGACGATCCAACGCCGGTTGAGACGGAGGTTGGCCTGCAGGGTACCGCCGTTCCCTGTGTACTCAACGACGCCGAAGTCCTTCTCGGCGAAATACCACTCGCCCTTCAACGTGAAGTCCCGATACATGGCCCGGCCGGCCGGTCGCCAGCGGTACGAGACATCGAACTCCAAGAGTCGCGAGGCGAGCGACTGGTCGTCGTTCTCGCCGTAGACCCCGGTCGCAGCGAACTGCACGTAGCTGCTGGGGCCGAGATCCCAGAAGCTCTGGAAGTTGCCCAGAAAGCTGATCTCGTTGCCGCCCTCGAACAGCGCTTCATTGCTCCCGCGGGTGAACTCGACGGTCAGCGTCTGCGTGCTGGGTCCGAGGGCCAGCGTGGGCAGAGCGATCGATCCGCCCGCCTGCGTCAATCCGTCCCCCAGGAAAGCCAGGCTGGGCAGGGGGCGGTCCACCTCCATCAGCGCGTGGCTATGCCAGCGGTTGTAGAGGCCGATCTCCTGACGGAACTTTCCGATCTTGAGGCCGATCGGCAGGCCGACCCAGTACATGTAGCCTTCCTCGACCTCGAAACCGTGTTCGCCTTCAGCGTCCTCGCCTTCTTCCTCTGGGAAGCCGGCGATCTCGAACTCTTGCTCGTGACAAATGAAGACTTTGGTATGCGTGTAAGGATCGAGTGGCGCCTGCAAGGCGAGCTCGAACTCGCGCGGCACCGCGCTGAAGTCGTCCACGCCTGCGGCGCTGTGCGTGTAACTCCCTACGATATCACCGGTTACGCTGATCTCCGGGTTCAGTATGCTGAGGTTGCGCGTGCGACTCTCCTGAGGCCCGGCCGTGTCCGGTGCCGGTTGCTCGCTGGCGGCCGCCTGAGCTGCCGCCCGCAGCGCCGCGAGCTCGGCCTCGGCCGTCTGAGCGGGGCCCGCGACCGCCTCTCCGCGTGCGAGCGCGGCCATGAGGCTGTCGAGGCGCGCCTCCAGCTCACGGATGCGGGCCTCCAGGCTGTCCACCTTTGCCTCCTGTGCCGAGAGGCGCGCTGGCGCTGCCGCTGTGACGGCCAGGGCCATGACGGCGCAGAGGATCAGATGCTGTTTTCGCATAGCCTTCCCTGCCTTATTGGGGTGCGGAGCACTCACAACCTGCCGCCCGACAGGGTGGTGCCGCAAATGTCCCAGAAATGGGTCGGCGCTACCCGACCTGTCTGTCTCAGCTAGGTCGAGCAGGGAGGGCTACGCGCGACTGTGAGCCGGACCTCGCTCGGGTGGTGAGCATCTTCAGGGGCGCTGGGCGCCACCTCTGCGACGGACGCCACGGATGCGACACCCGGCAGCGATGGCGGCGGCGACCACGGCGTAGTATAGATGAGTACGCAGAGCCGGTGGTCATGGCCTCTCGCGCAGGAATCGTGATGCTCGACCTCGATGTGGCCGATAGTATCAATCGGCCAGCGGGCATCGAGGCAGAGACGCCCGCCAAGCACCCCCGGTAAGACGAGGAGCAGCTGGAACGCCACTATCCGCCGTGGCAGTCTCCGCGTCGGCATGATGAGCTACACGGTAGGGCTTTTTGCCTCCATGCTCAAGTGTTTCGTTGCTGCGGGAGATCGCGCCCGCGTATCTTCGCCAGTAACCAAGTCGCACCGTCCGTGCGAAGGTTCGGCGAGTGTGAAGGCCGCGATGTCGGCGCTCTACCACTCCGGCGTCCCGAACCACGGTGAAGCAGCGCGCGCACTGAGCAAATGCTTCGGTATTTGTTCAATTGACGTTGAGCGGACGGCTTGTTAAGATGTGGTCAAGCGAATGAAGGCCGCAGCGACCCATTCTTGAGCCAACACGAGAATGTGCGGGCCCGCCTTCTTCGATTGACGTCATGCCCGTTCAGGGAAGGCGAAAAGTCGGGGAGAGGGCACCTAAGGTTGCAGGAGGGCTTCATTGAATGCCCTGCGGCCCGTCACTCGCTAGGTCGGCCCCCGAGAACTCGGGGGTCGACTCTTTTTTTGCGCCTTTTCGCGCCTCCCTGGGCCGCCGCAGCGGGCGGATAGCGGCGGCAATCTGGCATCAGCTACGGTGATGCTCTAAGTTAAGGCGCTTTAGTGGGCGATATTGCTGAACTTTGCGGGTCCGCGGGCGGCGGAGCCGCGCATTAATGTCAGCTGGATGACCAATGCCGATCGTACGCGTGACCCGGCGGCTCCATTTCAGTGCCGGCCACCGCCTGCACAATCCGGAGCTGTCGGACGAGCAGAACC
>CANPVY010000126.1 GCA_947581845.1 uncultured bacterium
CCCTCCGGGACGCAGGACGATCAGCGAGAACGAGACACCGACGACGCGGATCGACGAGCGGGAGATCATGTTCTCGCGCGACTTGCTGGAAGTCGGCACGCCGAGGTTCGAGGAGTACTACGCGGCGCATCCCGAGAAGCGGGCGGCCGATGACGCCTTCCGAGCGTTGCCGGGACTGCTGGCGCCCGGTTCGAAGATGTACAACGCGTACACCTTTTCGGCTGCCGCCGCGACGTTCAGCGCGGTGGCCAGCCTGAACCCGATCGTCGAGGGCGAGCCGTGCGCCGGGGAGGTGATCGCGGATCCGAGGCAGGCGACGCGATTCATCAAGAGCTGGATTCGGAAGCTGGGCGTGGTGTCGGTCGGGGTGACCGAGCTCAAGGACTATCACCTGTACAGCACGATCGGGCGCGGGCCACGCTTCGGTGAGCCGGTCGAGCGGGAGCACGACTACGCCATCGCGTTCACGGTCGAGATGGACAGGGAGATGGTGGGCCGCGCCCCGAAGGGTCCCATCGTCATGGAGTCGGCCCATCAGTATCTGGCGGCCGGCGCCATCGCCGTGCAGGTGGCCCAGTTCATCCGCAACCTGGGCCACGCGGCGCGTGCTCATATCGATGCCAACTATCGCGTCGTCTGCCCACTGGTCGCGCGCGACGCGGGCCTCGGCGAGATCGGGCGGATGGGCCTGCTGATGACGCGTGAACTGGGGCCGCGGGTGAGAATCGGAGTCGTCACGACCAGTCTACCCCTGCTGGTAGACGAGCGCCGCCGGGACTACACGATGATCGACTTCTGCACGCACTGCCGGAAGTGCGCGGAAGTCTGTCCGGGCCAGGCGATCTCGTTCGAGGATAGAACGGAGATCGATGGGGTGAAGCGCTGGCGTATCGATTCGGAGGCTTGCTTCACCATGTGGTGCAAGCTGGGCACGGACTGTGGGCGCTGTATCGCGGTCTGCCCGTACTCGCACCCGGATAACCTGCTGCACAATCTCATCCGGCTGGGTGTGCGCAACTCGGCGTTGTTTCGCCGGGCCGCCGTCTGGCTGGACGATTTCTTCTACGGCAAGAAGCCGCCGTCTGTCGAGCTTGCCGATTGGATGGATGTCGAGCCCGTCAGCGATGGAGCCGCGGTCGACGACCGCCAGCCTCAGCCGCCGCGCTTGGTCGAGTGAATCGCGAAGACCGCTCCCTGCGGGTCCTCACACACGGCGACCCAGTCGCCGCCCGGCACCTCCGTGGGGCCGTTCAGGACCTGGCCGCCGTGCTGTTTGACCTTCTCGACCACGCGGTGCACGTCGTCGACCATCGTGTAGTAGAGCCACATGGGTGGTGCGGGCATCTCGGGCGGCTTGTTGTAGATCCCACCGAGGCTGATCCCTTTGCGCCCGAACACCTGGTAGATCCCCAGCTCACCCATATCGTTCGCCTCGGCCTTGTCCCAGCCGAATAGCGTCTGGTAGAAGTCGAGCGCGGCTTCGTAGTCCGTGGTCGACAGCTCGTGCCAGGAGAACTCGCCCTGCTGCGGTGGGCCTTCGTGGCCGGGCACCTCGCCGGCGGGCGTGAGCGCGGCGAAGACCGCGCCTTGTGGGTCAGCCAGCACCGCGAAGCGGCCTTCGTTCGGGATGTCCGTCGGCGGATGATAGACCGTGCCTCCCAGCTCGCTCGCCTGCTTGACCGTCGCGTCGACGTCCGGTGTGGCGATGTAGGCCATCCAGTGAGGTGGCGCACCGACGGCCTTTACCTCTTCGGGCAGCGGCATGACGCCACCGACGGGCGTCTCGCCGTTCAGCCATACCGTATAAGGAGTCGTGCCACCCTCCCAAACGGCGGTGCCCCAGCCGATGACCTTGGAGTAGAAGTCGATGGCGGCATCGGAGTCGCTGGTCATCAGTTCGTACCAGACGAAGCGGCCGCGAGCTTCAGCGCCGGACATGGGGCCTCCTTTAGAGAAGAGAAGTGGCTCGGCAATATGGCGACCCTGCGCCTCGGAATCCAGTGGCGGGCTGGCCACGCTGACCAGGTTTTGACGGTCGAGAACGTGACTGTAGCTTGTGTCCGTGCCATCGATGGGAGATTGAGCAATCATGAATGGGGCGCATTCGCGTCTGCGGGTCGTCGTAGCCGCGCCGGGAATCGATCCCCCCTTCCCCCTGGACGCCGTTGTGGTCGAGGAAGATACCTATCTCGTCCTGGGTGCCGAGCCGGTGGCGAGGGAGATGCACGAGCCGCCGGAGCGTGCGCTGGAGGAAGCGGAGGTGCGCGAACCGGAGATTCCCGGCAGCGTGTTGGTGATGGAAGGATCGCCGCTCAGGTTCCTGGCGGTCGTGCACGACCTGGGCGAGGAACCTTCATGGCGCGAGGAGTGGATAGCAAGCGCCCTGGTCGCGGCGCTGCAGGAAGCCGAAGCGAGAGGCGTCCGGTCCCTGTCGCTGCCGATGCTCGGTACGCTATACGGAACGCTGGAGGCGCAGCGCTTCGTCGAACTGCTGCAAAAGGCGCTGGGGTCCACCTGGCTGGGCCGACTAGAGAACGTGTGGCTAGTCGTGCCGGCAGATGTCCCGAGGCAGATCTTCGAGAGGTTGAGGGAGCTTGATATCGACCTGGAATGCTGAGCGGGTCGCTGGCACAGGTCCGTTGAGCGAGGTCGGCGCGCTGGTGTGACGCGAATCAGCAGACGAGAACGAATCACGCAAACGAGCGAGGAACATGAGCGGACTGAAGGAAGCTGTCGAGGGCTTTCTCGGGCAGAAGCGAATCGCGGTGGCCGGGGTGTCCCGCAACAAGAACGAGGCGGCCAACATCGTGTATCGCAAGCTCCGCGATTCAGGCTACCAGGTGTTCCCCATCAACCCGGCCGCGAGCGAACTGGAGGGAGACACCTGCTATGCGGATCTCAAGTCTGTGCCCGGAGGCGTGGACGCGGTCGTCATCGCGACACACCCGCGAGTAGCCGGGCAGATCGTCCGCGAGTGCGCGGAGCTCGGCATCTCACACGTCTGGATGCATCGGTCGTTCGGACAGGGCAGCGTGTCAGAGGAGGCGGTGGAGTACTGCCGCGAGCATGGCATCCGCGTGATCCCGGGCGCGTGCCCGGTGATGTTCTGCGAGCCGGTCGACCTCGGTCACAAGTGCATGCGCTGGTTCTTGAAGCTGACCGGAGGACTGCCCAAGGCCGAGTGAACGCTGCGGTGGCCGCTGGGTTGGTGGGGCTGTAGATTCAGGCCTGAGCAAGCTCCGCACCATCTTGTCGACTCGAACAGCTAGCCGGACAGGCGTAATGCGGGACGGTGGGGTGCCGTTATGGTAAGACAACTGACAGGTCGCCGTCCGAATCTGCCCACCCCCAGGAAGCCGCTTCCCGAGGAAGCGCGTCCAGGCATCTTCGCACCCCCCAACTGAGCAGAGCGCCGTCGCGCGGGCGTGTGGGTCGGGGAACGGCTCCGGCCGATCCTCAGGTACCCTGAGCGGTCCATACCGGTGGAGTCCCGGCGGTCACGCCCCGCACGTGGCGTCTTTGTCTTCGTGGCTGATTGTCCCCTTGAATACCGCAGCCGAGTGGAGAGTTGAGATGGCTGAGATCAGCGTTCCTGCCGATAACGTGTTCCCCATCCTGAAGGAGAACATTCTGGTGGACGGCTTCCATGTCGTCATCGATCTGCAGAAGTCGCACGGTTCGGTGATCGTGGATGCACTGTCGGGCAAGGAGTATCTGGACTGTTATGGGTACTTCGCGACGCTGCCCGTTGGGCATAACCATCCCAAGATGGAGGACGAAGGCTTTCGCCGCTCGTTGATGACGGCGGCACTGGCCAACCCTGCCAACAGCGACATCTACTCACGGGAGTTCGCCGGATTCGTGAAGACCTTTCGCGAGGTCGCTGTGCCGGACGAGTTTCGCTACCTGTTCTTCATCGCGGGCGGCGCGCTGGCGGTGGAGAACGCGATGAAGGCAGCGTTCGACTGGAAGGCGCAGAAGAACCGGACGAAGGGGATCGAGGGTGGTGCCGACAAGATCCTCCATTTTGTGGATGCATTCCACGGGCGGAGCGGCTACACGCTCTCGGTGACTAACACCGATCCGGTGAAGATCCGTGACTTTCCGAAGTTTGCGTGGCCGCGCATCTCGAGTCCGAAGACCCATTTCCCGATCGATGAGGTGGAGGCCGCTGCCGCCGAGGAGGAAGCCTGTAGGGAGATCGAGGCGGCTTTTGCGGAGGACCCGCACGGCATCGCCGCGATACTGATCGAGCCGATCCAGTGCGAGGGCGGCGATAACCATTTGCGACCCGAGTTCTTGCAGCGTCTGCGCGAGTACGCGGACGAGCACGAGGCCCTGCTGATCTACGACGAGGTGCAAACGGGCATGGGCGTCACGGGCACCATGTGGGCGTATCAGCAGCTCGGCCCGACGCCCGACATCGTCGCCTTCGGCAAGAAGACCCAGGTTTGCGGTATCATGAGCACGCGGCGGATCGACGAGGTGGAGAACAACGTCTTCCATGTCTCGTCGCGGATCAACTCCACCTGGGGTGGTAACCTGGTGGACATGGTTCGCTGTGCTTGCTACCTGCAGATTATCCGGGAGGATGGCCTGGTCGAGAACGCGGCCCAGGTAGGTCGCTACTTCAAGGAAGGCCTGGAGAAGCTGCAGTCGGAGTTCGCGGCGGTAATCAGCAACATCCGTGGTAGAGGGCTACTGCTCGCCTTCGATCTACCAGACGGCGAACATCGTAACGAACTCCGTCAGGGTTGCTGGGACAGGGGACTGGCGACCTTGCCG
>CANPVY010000127.1 GCA_947581845.1 uncultured bacterium
GTGCCCGGCACCGGGCCGCTGATGAAGCCTTCGAAGAAATCGAAGTTCTCGATGTCATCCGGGTCGCTGCCCAGCGCGCCGGCGACCTCGGTCGTCTGATACTCGAAGGCCCCACGCAGATCCGCGCTACCCTCACGGGTGCTGATGTTGATGATCCCCGACAAGGCGTTCCCGTACTGCGGCTCGAAGCCGCCACGGATAAAGTCGATCTGGCTGACGGCCTTCCGCGTGATGCTGAACGCCGGGCCGCCGAACACGAAGTTGTTGATCGGGATGCCGTCGATCAGCGTCAGCGTCTCGCCGCTACGACCACCGCGAATCCGGATCGGGTTGAGCCCGCGCCGCGTGTCGACGAACGCCAGGATGTTCGTGTTCTCCGGCACCTCCAGGAAGCCCTGCTGTAACGTCAGCGCTTCCTCGACACTGGTCACCGGCAGCGCATCCAGCTCCGCGCCAGTCGTCGTGCTCAACGAGCTCGTGGCGTCCACCCGAATGAGCGGCGTCGCCTCCGCCTCCACGCGGATCTCCTCCACCGCGATCGCCTGCGGGGTCAACTCGTAATCCACGACCCTAGTCTGGTCGATGGATACCTGCACGTTCTCCACACGGTATGTCTGATAGCCGATCAGCTCGGCGATCACCGTGTACACGCCGGGCGGGACGTTGACGATGAAGTAGCGGCCGTTCTCGGCCGTTAACGCGCCTCGACCGGTCCCTTCCAGGTAGACCTGCACCCCGGCCAGCGGCTCACCCGTCTGGGCGTCTGCGACGACGCCGGTCACCTTACCGGTCGTCACCTGTGCCGCTACCGGCGAGGCGGTGGTTGCCAGCAACGCCAACAGCCCCACCAACGCGAGTGAGGTAAATGCATACTTTCTCACGGCCTCCTCCTTGAGAATACGGGCACAATACCCCCGAGACGCCGGAAAACCGCACACGCGACACTCCCGGTCCGCCGACGGCTACGGCGTTCCAGCAAGGAACTTAGGTGAACGAACTGTAGGAAGCTCACAACGTAACGCTCAGACGATGGCTCCCCTCCTCGACTCCCGATCTGGGTGACCCGACCGCGCAGATGTACGCCGCGCTCTGTCGAGCCCGCGAATCCATAGTCTATTTAGAATCGGGCGCGCCTATGCCCGCTAGCGCCAAGCACTACGAGCCGTATTGTAGAATGGCCTGGTGGGACTACAAGCGGCATGTTAGGGACTGCCCGGGGTCTTGTCAAGAGGCAAGTTCGCACCCCCCCAACCCCCCCTCCGCCAGCTTCCCCCCCGGCCTCTCCGGGCTGGCCATGTTCCCGCTGCAACGCCGCTCGCAGGCGTCGGACATGACGCTGCGCTCCTCTACCCTTGGATCCGAGGTTGGCGTATCATCCTGCTGTGCTCTGCTACGAGCGACCCAGAGCCGCGAAGCGACTTCACGCCGGGCGGCGCGTAGGTCTGGCGCCCGCCGACTGTGAGGGAGCCTGCTAATGTTCGAGCGCGTCCAACGAGGTGTCGGCGTCCTACGAATCCGGCGCCGCTCCCCACGGCCAAGGCGCCCCAGTACGAGGCGCGCGCGGCTGCCTCGCGCCCTACGGCGCTTCCGTCCCTGGCACAGCATCGCCCTGCTGGTCCTGCTGTTCGGGCTCTGCGCCGGTATCGGGCTGGCCTGGGGCTCCTGGACCCGCATCTGCCTGGACGAGCGTTGTCCGTCCATCGCGCAGATCACGGTCTGGGAGCCCGAAGAGTCCTCGAAGCTCTACGCCGGTGACGGGAGCCTGATCCACGAGTTCTTCCTGGAGCGGCGGACCGTCATCGACCTGGCCGACCTGCCCGCCTACGTGCCGCAGGCCTTCGTGGCCATCGAGGACAAGCGCTTCTATCGTCACGGCGGTCTCGACCTGCGGCGCTTCGTTCGCGCGACAATCGAGTATCTGATCTATGGTCCCGGCCGGCCGGGCGGCAGCACCATCACCCAGCAGCTGGCGCGTAACCAGTTCCCCGACCGGATCGGCTTCGCTGTGTCGCCGCTGCGCAAGGCGAAGGAAGCGAAGGTCGCGCGCGACATCGAGCGGATCTACTCGAAGGAGGAAATCCTCGAGGCCTACCTGAACCAGATACCCTTCGGCGCCGGCTACGGCATCGAGACCGCCGCTCACTACTACTTCGGGAAGCCGGCCCGGCAGCTGAACCTGCCGGAGGCGGCGACGCTCGCCGCGCTGCCGCAGGCGCCCTCCCGCTTGTCGCCGTTCCGCAATCCCGAGCTGGCGCTGAGGCGGCGGAACCTGGTGCTCGATCTGATGGCCCAGCAGGGGTACATCAGCGAAGCGGAGGCCGAGGCGGCGAAGGCCTACCCGCTGCCGCGCTCGCAGCCGCGCGGCCAGGAATATCAGATCGCGCCGTACTTCGTGGAGTGGGTGCGTCAGATGATGGACGATCGCTTCGGAAGCGACCTCTATCAGGCCGGCTTCCACATCTACACGACGCTGGATCTGGAGATGCAGGCGATCGCCGACTCGGCGCTCAGAGCGCAGCTCACCCTGCTCGAATCGGTGCCGGACTACGAGCACATGACCTATGAGGAAGCGCTCAAGCTGCCACCCGATTCCATCGATTGGGCCCAGACCCCGTACCTGCAGGGCATGTTCATCGCGCTCGACCCGAAGACGGGCTTCGTGAGCGCCCTGGTCGGCGGTCGCGACTGGAACCACTCCAAGTTCAACCGGGCGACGCAGGCGCTGCGGCAGGCCGGCTCGGCGTTCAAGCCGTTCGTCTACACGGCGGCTCTGGCGAGCGATTATCCGGTCTCGTACGTGATCTACGATGCGCCACTCGAGCTGGACCAGTACGATCCCGAAGGTGACTCGACCTGGATCTGGTCGCCCAAGAACTACAACAACCGCTTCGACGGCCCCACGACACTGCGAGACGCACTGCGCCGATCGAGAAACGTGCCGACCGTCAAGCTGTCACAGGAGATCGGGATGGAGTCGGTCGGTCAGACGGCGCGCCGCATGGGGATCCGCAGCCCGATCCCCCGCGTCGCCGCCGCAGCCATCGGCGCCGTGGACGTGATCCCGCTCCAGCTGGTCGAGGCGTTCACCACATACGCGAACCTGGGGACCCGGGTGACGCCTCAGCCGATCCTGCGCATCGAAGACAAGACGGGCCGCACTATCTGGGAAGCGGTACCGCAGCGCGAGGAGATCCTCGACCCCCAGACGGCCTGGATCCTGCTTACCATCCTGCAGGACGTGGTGAACACCGGCACGGCCTGGCGCATCCGCAGCGAGTATCTCGCCCCCGAGATACCTGCGGCCGGTAAGACCGGAACGACGAACGACGAGACGAACATCTGGTTCCTCGGTTTCACGCCCGACCTGCTCGCCGGCGTCTGGATCGGGCTGGATGAGCCGACGAGGATCTTCGAGGGGGCGGTCGGGGGAGCCCATGCGGCGCCGGTCTGGGGCGCCTTCATGCAACGGGTCTACCAGAACCGGCCCATACCCGAGCCATGGCGGTCGCCCGGCGGCTTGATCTACCGCACGGTGGACAAGCTGACCGGCAAGCTGGCCAGCGAGTACTGCCCGGAGGATGCCGTCTATACCGAGGTCTACAAGCCGGGCACCGAGCCGGTGGAGGAATGCGACCTGCACCAGCCGACGCCCTGGGGGCTGCCACCCTCCAGCCCCGCTCGAGGCAGGACGAACCCGCAGCCGCACTAGTACTCGGCTGGCTGTCGGTGACGTCGGATTGCACCGCTGCCTCAGCGCCGGCCGACTGGCTCGGCCGCCTGGCCCATCAGGGCCTCGATCTCGGCGACGCTACGCGGTAAGTCCGCTGAGAGCACCTCATGACCCTCCTCGGTCACCAGCAGGTCATCCTCGATGCGCACGCCCAGAGATTCATCGGCTAGGTAGATGCCGGGCTCGATCGTCACCACCATGCCCGGCACAAACGGCGTCGCGTAGCTACCCACATCGTGGACGTCCATTCCCAGCCAGTGCCCCAGCCCGTGCAGGAAGTACCTGTCGCAGCCGCCGCCACCGCACAGCCCCTTGGAATGCACCCGCATGTGGCCCCGCGCGATCCGTTCCAGCTCCCAGAAAGTGGTGCCGGGCCGCACCGAGTCGATGACCACCGCCTGCGTCGCCAGCACCAGCTCGTAGATCGCCCGCTGCCGCGGCGAGTACTTCCCGCTCACCGGTAGAGTCCGCGTGAGGTCGGCCGTGTAGTAGCCATACTCCGCCCCGATATCGATGACCACGAGATCCGATTCCTCCATCCGCCGCCGGCTCCGGTCGTAATGCAGGATCACGCTGTTCGGACCGGAACCCACGATGCTGGGGAACCCGACGCGCTCGGCGCCGTGCGATCGGAAGACGTATTCCACAACGGCCTCGAGCTCGTACTCATACATGCCCGGACGAACCGCCTTCATCGCCTGCCGGTGCGCCTCGACCGTGATCGCGATCGCACGCCGCAGTCGCGCCAACTCCACCGAATCCTTGACCAGTCTGAGCTCGGCCAGTGGCGTACCCAGATCCGAGATCGAGCGACGCGCCTGAACGGCGAGCTCGACGATCTCGCGTGTGCTCTCCGCGCCTTCGCCCAGCGGCAAGTAGAGCTGCGGGTATTCCCTGAACGCCTCGGGCTGGGCGAGCCGCCTGACGATCTCCGCTTCGAACTCGGAGGCCGGGTGCACCGCTTCGATGCCCGTCAGCTCCGTCACCTCGCTGCCGGGGCCGAGTTGCGGCCCCATCCAGACCTCCTTGGCAGGATCCCGCTCGGGCAGATAGAGCAACAGCTTGCCGGGGCCGCGCTCGGGCTTGAACATGACGAGCCAGGATCCCGGCGTCTCCAGGCCGGTGAGGTAGTAGAAGTTATTGTCTTGCCGGAAGTCAGAGTCCTGTGGGTGCTCATGCAGGCTGCGGTGATCGGCGCTTCGCAACAGGGCGATGCCCGGCTCCAGCCGCGCGAGCAACGCCGCCCGCCGACGGGTTAGCACCTCCACCGGCATAGCGTTGTCTGCGGAGTCGGTGGCCCTGGAATCCGCGGCCGCCCGGACGCTCTGTGCAAGGGCCGGCGTGGCCGCGAGGGCAAAGCTCAAGAGAGCCAAGATGAGTGAGATGATGCGATAGATAACTCGGCGACCCGGCATCGTCGCTCCTTTCCTCTTCTCGACTGCGCTGTCCCCGGGCGCGAGACCGAGGCACAGCAGCCACTGGCCTCAGCCTTGTAAGCAAGCTTGCATCTGCCCGTCTATTATAATACGCCACTATTGCCACGCAGCATCCGCCCTCAATCCGCGCCCCTGGCTGCAGCTGACGCCCTCACGCCCTTCGACCACTTCGCCAGGACGTCAGCGCCAAAAAAGTGAGGCGAGCCGAGAAGGCTCGCCTCACTTTACCATAGGCTCT
>CANPVY010000128.1 GCA_947581845.1 uncultured bacterium
CCTGGCGCGTCAGCCAAGCGGCGAGCTGAACCGATTCAGGATCGAGCCGAAGATCACTGAACTCCCCTACAACATTGATCCCAGAGATGCCGACATCATCCGGCGACTGGAAGAGTATGAGCGCAAAGTAATGGAAGAGGAAGTCCACATTTATGTAGAGACACCTGACAGTGTGCTGCTTTGGAAGATGCCGTCGTTCTACGTCCGCCGCAGCCTGGTCGATGACATGATCGCGCGGGCGCGGAAGAACCGGGCCCTCATCCTGGATCTGCGCGACAATCCCGGCGGCTCGGTGGAGATGAAGTTGCGCTTGATCGGTTCTCTGTTCGATCACGAGGTACTTGTCGGTCGAGTGCGGACTCGCGAAGGGATCGAGGAGTTGGTGGCGGAGCCGCCCCGCGGCGGCAGTTTCCTGGGGCAGCTCGTCGTGCTCGTGAACAGCGGTTCCGCTTCAGCGTCGGAGATCCTGGCCCGGACCATGCAGTTGCAAGGGCGAGGAACCGTTATCGGTGATCAAACAGCCGGGGCTGTCATGGCCAGCCGGATCAAGGTCCACAAGGTCGGGTTCGGCCGCCACTGGAAGTACGCCACCTCGGTGTCCGTATCAGATGTCATCATGCCGGACGGGCAGCGGCTCGAGAACCGCGGGGTGATGCCGGACGAGGTCGTGCTCCCTAGCGCCGACGATCTGCGTAACGGGCGCGATCCGGCTATGGCCCGGGCGCTGCAGCTGGTCGGCATCTCCGTCGACCCCGCTACGGCTGCCGCGATGTTCGAGCGAAGCTAGTCAGGGCGGTTCGAGGCTACGTGGCCCGGCCCGCGCTCGGTTGGCTGCCCCTAAGCACGGGGTCCATTCAGGCGGCACAATCCTCGCCGCCTACCACGCACTACAATGCGCTGGCATAGGCGATCCCAGCGATCGCCAAGAGCAGCGTCGCGACGAGGGCTACGTACGACCCGCCCTTTCCGCCGCCGTACCAGGCCACATCCGTACCCCCTTCGGCCAACTTCTGAATCTCGAACCCGCCGGTCAGTTGCCACACATCGCTCAGATTCAAGCCCACGTCGCCGGTGAAAGCGGCGCTGAAAGCGGGAGAAGCCAACGGGTCCCGCACAGGAAATGCCAGACCCGCGCTGACGTCAACGCTCAAGCCCCCTGTGAGCCAGCGCCTCAGCCTTGGCTTCAGCCCGACCGTGCGCAGCGCGGACGTCTGCACCCCAAAAAAGACAGTCCCACCGAGCGCGAGGCTTTCGCTGCGGTTCGTCATCCAGCCCACATCCCAGGTCGTGCTGGTCCGGTTGCTGACACCTTCCGGCTCGTTCAGCCGGTAGCGATAACCCAGCTCGGTGACCAGGAACGACCGGCACCACGGCATCGGCCGGCCCTTGAAGCACAAGCCCGCCAGCTCTACCGCCTGCGCCCAGCCTGGCGAGGGAGCGACCAGCAGAGCGATCACGATTCCGGCGTAACAGCAGCGGCGCATGGCAAGCCTCCTTCTTTGTCCGTGCCACGCGGGAACCGTACGTGCCAACGCTCAAGCTGCAGTCAAGCGCTCGGCTCACCGCCGGACAGCAGGCTGATCTGATCGGAAGGAGGCTCCGGATAGGTCAAGCGCAAGTCGTCGAGAACCCGGGCAGCCGGGTTCAGCGCATGGGGCTGTGTTCTCCCCGGGCCCAGAATGTGAATGACCTCGAAGCCACGGGCTACGAGCGCATCGGAGATGAGCTGGCGGTGGCAGCGCCGGTAGGTAGCCTCCGCGCACATGATCGCCGTCGGCGCCCGGCGAGCCCGCTCGATGACCCGCTGCAATGCCGCCTGGAACTCGGGCGTGTCCATATGATCGGCGTAGCCGCGGAACCCGGCGACCCGCCACGCAGTGTTGGGCGAGTCCGGACGCGGTTTGCGGTAGCCGCCCATGTCGGGCTCATGGGTGTACTCCATCCCCGCCGCGCGGAGTGAGGCGTGCAGAGCCTGCTTAGCGAAGTGGGGGTACCGTTTCGACGTGGGAAAGCGCCGCACGTCGACGAGGCAGACGATACCGTGTTCATGCAGGAGTGCCAGGAACTCGTCGATACCCCGGGTGGAGTGGCCGAGGGTGTAGATGCGCGCCATCAGCCTCACGCCGCGATGGTGCGCCGGAACCTGAAAATGGCGAGCCGGAGCACCGCCGCCGACATCAGCAGGAGCGCCAGGAACTGCGGCCAGAGTATGTCCAGGCCGCCACCTTTCAAGAACACCGAGCGCACGATCTCCAGGAAGTGCCGGACCGGGTTGAACAGCGTCAGCCACTGAAAGAACCGGGGCATGCTGCTGATGGGATAGAAGAAGCCGGAGAGGATGATGGCCGGCAGCAGGAACAGGAACATGGTCATGATGGCTTCCTGCTGCGTGCGCGAGAGGGTGGAGATGAGAAGCCCGACAGAGATCCCTGCCGTGATATAGAAGAGCGATGCCAGCAGGAGAACCAAGAACGAGCCGCGCATCGGGATCCCGAACCAGAGGATGGCCAGCGCGACGATGAGGCAAAGGTCCATGAGCGCGATCAGCACTACCGGCAGCGTCTTTCCCAACATCAACTCCGACGCGGAGAGCGGGCTCACGGCGAGCTGGTCGAGGGTTCCCATCTCGCGCTCGCGGACGACGGCGAGGGCGGTGAGGAGCAGCGTGAGCAGCATGATCAGCAGGCCGATGACCGCCGGTACGTTGTAGACCCTACTCTTCAGCTCCGCGTTGTACCAAGCGCGCGTGCGGAGATCGATAGCGCCGCTGGGCAGGGCGCCCTGTGCCGCCGCACGTTCCAGGGCATAGCGCTGCACGATCAGGCCGGTGTAGCCTTGGGCAACGGTGGCAGAGTTCGAGCTCGTTCCGTCGATGATCACCTGGACACGGGCACCGTCCTGGGTCGGGAGCCTGCGGGCGAAGTCGACCGGGATCTCGATGCCGACAGCCGCGTCGCCGCCGTCCAGTGCCTCTACCAGCTCAGCGGGACGCTGAGAGCGGCCGATGACGCGGAAGTAGCCGGTGGACGTGAAGGCGTCGATTAGCTCGCGCGACTCCTGGCTGCCGTCGTGATCCACGACGAAGGTTGCAGTGTTCTTGATGTCCGTGTTCACGGCATAGCCGAAGGCGATGAGCTGGATGAGTGGCGGGATGAAGATCATCCGCTTCAGCCGTGGATCACGGAAGATCTGCCGCAGTTCCTTCTTGAGCATCTCGCGGACGCGTAGCGGGGAGATGCTCATCATTCCAGCTCCTTGCGGAAAGCGCGTGCGGCCAATGACAGCCCCACTGTCGCGAAGAGGATCATCGCCAGCGCCTCGATCCAGAGGACGCCGGGCCCCACCCCTTTGAGGAAGATCCCCTTGGTGACCGTCACGTAGTAGCGAGCCGGGACGATGTAGGTGATGGCCTGGATGGGGATCGGCATCGTCTCGATGGCGAAGATGAAGCCCGAGAGGAGGATCGCCGGCAGGAAGGTGGCGATGATGGCGAACTGCGTTGCCAACAGCTGGGCCTTGGCGGCCGCCGAGATGAACATGCCGAGACTGAGGGCGCCGACCAGGAAGAGGAGTGTGAGTCCGGAGAGCAAGAGCACGCTCCCGCGGAACGGGACCTGGAAGAGGAAGAGTCCGGCCAGCACGGCCAGCGCCACATCGAAGAGGCCGATGACGACGTAAGGCAAGAGCTTGCCCAGCACGACCTCCAGCCGGTGCACAGGCGTTGCCGCGAGCTGCTCC
>CANPVY010000129.1 GCA_947581845.1 uncultured bacterium
TTCCGCCCATCCCTGTCTCCTTGACCTGAGCCGCTCCAGGCCCCGTCCTACCTCAGGGCGAACCGCTCGAGCTTCATCACCAGCGTCTGTAGGCCCTCGGCCAGCGCCGGGTGCACCATCTGCACATCCACCAGGGCGCGGGCCGATGTTCCTGCCTGCATCAACATCAAGAGCGAGTGTAGCAGTTCGCCCGCCTCATAGCCGACGAGCGCGGCACCGAGGATCCGCTCCGTCTTCGGATCGACCAGCACTCTCATCACACCGGCCGTCTCATCGATCTCGATGGCCCGCGCAATGTGCCCGAACGGCATCTGCGCGACCTCGTAATCGATGCCCTGTGCCTTCGCCTCACGCTCCGACAGCCCGGCACGCGCCACCTGCGGATCGGTGAACACCACGCTCGGCACGATCCGACCCTCACGGCCACCCTCGCGGCGGCCCATCAGGATGTCGTAGAGGATGCGATGGTCGTCCCAGGAGTTGTGCGTGAACTGGGGACCGCCGTAGCAGTCGCCCACAGCGTACACGCCCACCGCGCTGGTCCGGTAGCTATCGTCTACCTTGATGAAACCGCGATCATCCAGCTCGATACCCGCGGCCTCGCAGCCCAGGTCGTCCGTGTTCGGCACGCGACCGACGGCCACCAGCACGTGGGACCCCTGTGTCTGTTGGCCACCGGCACAATGCACGGCGACGTCGCCGTCACGCTCCTCGGCTTCCACCACCTCGGCGTTCAGCACCACCTCGATCCCCTCGGTCCGAAACGCTTCCTCGATGGCCTCGGA
This sequence comes from uncultured bacterium, assembly GCA_947581845.1. GTDB lineage: Bacteria > Gemmatimonadota > Gemmatimonadetes > Palauibacterales > KS3-K002. Next base: position 786 of record CANPVY010000129.1, read on the forward strand.
GATCTCCGTGTCCTCCCGCGCCAGCAGGTGCTCGCCTCTCTGCATGATCGTGACCTGCGAACCGAACCGCCGGAACATCTCACCGAATTCGCAGGCGACGTAGCCCCCACCTATGATCACCAGATGATCGGGACGCTTACGCAATTCCATGATAGTGGAGCTACTGAGCCAATCGACTTGCTCGAGGCCTCTGATCGGCAGTGTTCTCGGGCGCGCTCCCACGTTCACGATCACCGTCTCGGCCATATGCCGCTCCCCGTTCACCTCGATCTCGCGCTCACCCACGAACCGTGCACGGCCCTCGATCAGCTTCAGTCGCTCGCCGGCGCCCTCCAGTCGCCGACGCACACGCGCGCGCCACTGCTCCACAATCGCGTTCTTCCGATCGACGACCGCGGCTAGATCCACTGCCACTGCGCCGGTCTCTACCCCGAGCCGGGCCGCGCCCCGCGCCACGTGCGCCGCACGGGCGCTCGCCACCATCGTCTTCGTAGGCGTACAGCCCACGTTCACACACGACCCGCCCAGATGGCCGGCCTCCACGATGATCACGTCTCTTCCCGACTCCGCGAGACGTGCTGCGAGTGGTACACCCGCCTGACCGCTTCCGATCACGATGACGTCGACCTTCATCCGATCCTCCGCTTATCACTTGCTTGGCCAGGAGCGCGTCTTGAGGCTAGCTTGAACGACCTGGTACCGAGCCGACGGCGAGACCCAGGAGCCTGGAATCGTGCACGAAACCCGCGCACCCGTCGTTCAGTTCCGCGACGTGGCCCTCCGACTGGCGAACGGCCGAGCGATCGTCAAAGGCTTGAGCTTCGACGTCCGGCCTGGCGAGATCCTCGTCCTCTTGGGCCGGAGCGGCTCCGGCAAGACCACGACCCTGAAGCTGATCAATCGACTACTCCTTCCCAGTGAGGGCAAGGTGACCGTCGAAGGCAGATCGACAGTGGAATGGGATCCCACACAGCTGCGCCGCCGCATCGGCTACGTGATCCAGGAAATCGGTCTCTTTCCACATTTCACCGTCGCCCAGAACGTGGCGGTTGTGCCCACGCTCCAGGGCTGGGAGGAGGAGCGCAAACGCCAGCGGGTCCGCGAGCTGCTCGATCTGGTCGGCCTCGATCCCACCAGCTTCGCCGACCGCTATCCCACGCAACTGTCCGGCGGCCAGAAGCAGCGCGTCGGCGTCGCTCGTGCCCTCGCCGCCGATCCCCCGCTGCTCCTGCTCGACGAGCCGTTCGGAGCACTTGATCCCCTGACGCGCCTCGAACTGCAGCGCGAACTCAAACAGCTCGCGACGCACCTCGCGAAGACCCTGGTCTTCGTTACTCACGATGTCCGCGAGGGCATGGTCTTGGGCTCGCGCATCGCCCTCTTCCAAGAAGGCCGCATGGTCTTCCTAGGCGCGCCCGCCGCGTTCCTGAACTCCCAACACCCGGAGGCGCGTGCCTTCGTCGCGGCCCTCCGGGAGCCGCAGACGCAGCCCCATCCCAGCGCTGGAGAAGTTGAATGAACCTTGTCGATTTCCTGCTGCTCAACGGCGAAGAGTTCTTGACCCTGACGCTCCAGCATCTCTTCCTGGTCGGTGTCTCCACCGGGATCGCGCTTGGCGTCGGCGTCCCGCTGGGCATCCTGCTGACCCGCAGGCCCCGCTTCAGTCCACCGGTGCTGGGGCTCGCCAACATCTTCCAGACGATTCCCAGCCTGGCGCTCTTCGGGTTTCTCATCCCGATCCCGTTCATCGGCGGTGTCGGCGCCCGCACCGCGATCGTCGCCCTCGTGCTGTATGCGCTGCTTCCCATCATCCGTAACACCTACGCAGGCATTCAGGGGATCGATCCCGCCGTCCGCGAGGCGGGACGCGGTATGGGAATGACTGACCGGCAGCTACTTCTCATGGTGGAAATCCCACTGGCCTTCGGCGTGATCCTGGCCGGGATACGCGTCGCGACCGTCATCGGCGTCGGCGTCGCCACCATTGCCGCCGCCATCGGTGCCGGCGGCCTCGGAGTCTTTATCTTCCGCGGCGTCGCCATGGTGAACAACACGTTGATCCTGGCGGGTGCCCTGCCCGCGGCCCTCATCGCCCTGGCCGCTGACTTCCTGCTCGGCCGCATCGAGCGCCGTTTCGCGCCGGGACGCGGCCAGTTGGCGGAGGTGAGAGCGGTATGAGGTTCCGCTCCCGCCCGCTGCCGATCGCGACGATCCTCACGGCTCTAGCGATGCTCTCGACCCTCGCCTGCAGCGACTGGGGCAAGGATCACATGGTCGTCGCCTCCAAGAACTTCACCGAGCAGACCATCTTGGCCGAGCTCGTGGCCCAACAGATCGAGCGGCACACCAACATCAGGGTCGACCGGCGCTTCTACCTCGGTGGCACGTTCGTCTGCCACCACGCCATCGTGTCCGGTGAAGTCGATCTCTACGTCGAGTACACCGGCACAGCTCTCACCGCCATCCTCGAGCAGCCGCCCAGGCACGACCGCGAGACGGTCTATCGAACCGTCAAACAAGAGTACGCCGACCGGTTTGAACTCGTCTGGGGCAAGCCGCTCGGCTTCAACAACACGTTCGCCATCCTCGTTCGCGGCGCCGACGCGCGGCAACTGGGCCTGGAGACGATATCCGAGGTCGCCGCCTACACGCCGGACTGGCGCGCCGGCTTCGGCTACGAGTTCATGGAGCGCGAGGACGGGTTCCCCGGCCTTGCGGCGACCTACGGTCTCGAGTTCGCCCAGCCCCCGCGAACAATGGACCTCGGCCTCACCTATCGCGCCCTTGCCGATGGCCAGGTGGATCTCATCGCCGGCAACTCCACCGATGGGCTAATCCAGGCACTCGATCTCGTGCAGCTTCAGGATGACAAGTCCTACTTCCCGCCCTACGAGGCCGCACCTGTCATCCGCCGCGCCCTGCTGAAACGCCACCCCCAGGTGGGCGCTGCCCTCGACCAGCTAGCCGGCCGGATCTCCGACGATGCGATGCGGCAGCTCAACCGTCTCGTTGACGTCGAGCACCGCGACATGCCGCTCGTGGTGGAGGAATGGCTGGCCACCCACATTCCCGACAAACACTCCGCGCCGCGAGCGTACTAGCCTCCTGGACCTTGATCGCGACGTGCCAAACAGCAGGCTGTTCGGCTGACGCGCTGAGACTTAGTATGATGTTGCGTTTGGCCTTGTTTGAACTCGAAGCGGGCGCGCCCAGCAAGCGCGAGAGAGCAGCACTTGAACCGACTCGACCCACGCGTCACGACGGCCTGGCGGCTGGCGGGACTGCTCGCCGCCCTTGTGCTGACGCTCCTGGTCGGTGCTCTCGAAACTGTGGCCCTCAGCGCCAACGGCGTCGCGCTCCCGGCGCCCGGCGCCATTACCGGGCTGACCGCTGGCCTGACGCTGCTTTCGGCACTCGTTTGGCCCGCGCTGCGCTATCGCTATTGGCGCTGGCTGGTCGAACCTGACAGGGTACTGATCCAGAAGGGCGTCATCTGGCGCTCACGCTCGCTGATCCCCAGGGTCCGCGTGCAACACGTGGACACGCGTTCCTCTCCGCTGCAGCGTTGGCTCGGCCTCAGCTCGTTGATCATCTACACCGCGGGCACTCGCGGCGCCGACGCCGAGATCCCTGGCCTCGCCGCCGAGGACGCCGAACGCCTGCGCGACGAGCTCGCCGAACTCGAAGAGCTGGATGAACGTCCCTGAGGAAAGGGACGGCTGGCAGCGGCTGCATCCCGCCACGCCGTTCCTGCGCTCGCTTCAATTCCTCTACGCCTTCGCCATCGGCGCCATCGCCGCATCGACCGGCGTCGCGGCGGCACTCGTCGTCCTGCTGTTGGCGGCGCTGCTGATCGCGGCCTGGATCACCCTGGCTTACTTGCGCTTCCGCTACCGGCTGACCGAAGAGAGCCTCGTCATCACGCATGGCGTCCTCTTCCGTCAGCGGCGCGTCATCCCACGCTCGCGCATCCAGAACGTAGACCTGCGTGCCGGGCTCGTCCAGCAGCTGCTCGGTGTCACCACGGCGCGGATCGAGACCGCCGGCGGTCGCGGGACGGAAGCGACTCTACACGTAGTGGGCCGAGCCGAAGGTGTCCGCCTGCGAGCGACGCTCTTGGCTCAGCGCAGACCTCAGACGCTGGCCGCAGAACCGCAGGCCGCCATGGATACCATCGGTCAGACTGTGACGGAGCCCGTCGCGCAACGCGCTGAGCACGACACATTCATGAATAGCGTCACGCCCATCGAGTTGGTGATCGCCGGCGCTACCGCCAACCGTGCCGGCCTGCTGGTCGGTCTCCTGCTCGGCGGCGACTACCTGTTCGATTTCATGCCCACTGACTGGCTCTTGCAGCGCCTCCTGCCGCCCGAGCTGGTGGAG
>CANPVY010000130.1 GCA_947581845.1 uncultured bacterium
TCCGATCTGAGCTGCGTGCGGCCATCATCGGCTGTGAGGCAATGCTCGTCTACGAGATCGACTTCCCCGAGGAGGATGAGGGCCCGGTCCCGCCTGAGCGAATTGAGATGGCGGCCCAGGACGTCCTCGTGCGCATCGATCAGCTGCTGGAGACGGCCGCAGAAGGTGAGCTGCTCCGCGAAGGCGCGCTGACGGTGATCGCCGGTCGGCCGAATGCGGGGAAGTCGAGCCTGTTCAACGCGCTCTGCGGTGTGGAGCGAGTGATCGTGACGGAGGAGCCCGGCACCACGCGGGACGCAGTAGAGGCACTCGTTTCGTTGGGCGGTTATCCCTTCCGCCTCGTGGATACGGCTGGGCTGCGGGACGCAGCGGGCAAGATCGAGCGCTTGGGAATCGAGGTTGCGCGCCGCTATCTGGCCAACGCGGACATCGTGCTCTTCTGCGCGGAGGCCGGACGCGCTCTATCCGATGAAGAGCTGGGTTTCCTTGAGCAGGTCGAGGCCTCGATCTTGCTCGTGCGGAGCAAGAGCGATCTCGCCCCTACCGGGGCCGCCGAAACGCCGGACGCGGCCGAGCTGCGCCAGGTCTCCGTATCCATACTGACGGGCGAGGGACTGGCCGAACTCCGCGACCACCTAGTGAGCGCGGCCTTCTCCGGCAGCCTGGCTCTTGAAGGAGGGGCACCGCTCATCACCCGAAAGCGGCATGCGCGCGAACTCGGACGCGCGCGCTCCGAGATGAATGCCTTTCTGGAAGCACGGTCCTCAGGGTTGGCTCCCGAGGTCGCCGCGACGCACCTGCGCGCGGCGGCACAGGCCCTCGAGGAGCTACTCGGCGTGATCGCGCCTGAGGACGTGCTGGAGCGAGTATTCGCGGAGTTCTGCATCGGCAAGTGAGTAGGTTGCGCGATTGCGGTGCCTCAGTCGCGAGCCATATGCTGTCACAGAAGTCCCGTTTCGGCCCTGCTCTCTCGCGGGAGGCTTTATGTTCAGTATCCGTGCTCTATTGGTCCTGGCGCTCATCGTCTGTGCCTGCCGCCCACCGGCGGATTACGACATCGTCATACGCGGTGGTACGGTCTACGACGGCAGCGGTGAGACTCCGTTCGTGGCGGATCTGGCCATCGTGGGCGATACGATCGCCGCCATTGGCGCGCTGGAAGGTGCACGCGGTCGCAGCGAGATCGACGCCAGCGGCCTCGCCGTCACCCCTGGGTTCATCAATATGCTGAGTTGGGCGACCGAGTCGTTGATCGAGGACGGGCGATCCCAGAGTGACATCCGTCAGGGCGTCACCCTGGAGGTGATGGGTGAGGGGTGGTCAATGGGCCCGCTGAACGAGCGCATGAAGCAAGAGTCAGTCGAGGAGCAGGGTGACATCACGTACGACATCGAGTGGACGACGCTGGGGGAGTACCTCGCTTATCTCGTCGAGCGAGGGGTCAGCCCCAACGTGGCCTCGTTTGTGGGGGCGACGACTGTGCGGATCCATGTTGTCGGCTACGAGGACCGCCCGCCGACGCCGGAGGAGCTTGACGAGATGCGCGCGCTCGTGCGCCAGGCCATGGAGGAAGGGGCGGTGGGACTCGCTTCCGCGCTCATCTACACCCCCGCCTTCTACGCCGACACCGACGAGCTGATCGAGCTCGCCAAGGTCGCTGCTGAGTACGGGGGCATGTACATCTCGCACCTGCGCAGCGAGGGGAACCAGCTCCTGGAGGGGCTGGAGGAGTTCATCGCCATCGCCCGCGAGGCAGGGATCCCGGCGGAGGTCTACCACCTGAAAGCGGCAGGCCAGGCGAACTGGCCCAAGCTGGATGCCCTGATCGAGCGGGTGGAGCAGGCGCGGGCCGAGGGGCTGCACATTACTGCGGACATGTACACCTACACGGCCGGCGCCACTGGCCTCAACGCTGCGATGCCGCCTTGGGTCCAGGAGGGTGGGCACCGGCAGTGGGTGGAGCGGCTCAAGGACCCCGCCATCCGTGTGCAGGTCACGGAAGAGATGAGAACCCCCACCGATCAGTGGGAGAACCTCTACCTGGCTGCCGGCACGCCTGATAACGTGCTGCTCGTCGGCTTCAAGAGCGAGGCGCTGAAGCCGCTGACTGGGAAGACGCTCGCCGAGGTCGCGGCCCTGCGCGGGACGTCGCCGGAGGAGACGGCGATGGATCTCGTCATCGAAGACGACAGCCCTGTGGGCAGCGTGTACTTCATCATGTCGGAGGAGAACGTCGCGAAGAAGATCGCGCAGCCGTGGGTGAGCTTCTGTTCCGATGCGGAATCCTTGGCACCGGAGGGCGTCTTCTTGAAGTCGAATCCGCACCCGCGTGCTTACGGCAGCTTCGCACGACTGCTGGGTAAGTATGTGCGCGAGGAGAAGGTCATACCGCTAGAGGAGGCCGTGCGCCGCCTGAGCTCGCTGCCCGCGTCCAACCTGGGGATCGCACGGCGTGGCCACCTGAGCCCGGGCTATTTCGCTGACGTGGTCGTCTTCGATCCGGCGACGATCCGTGATCAGGCGACCTTCAGCGAGCCGCACCAGTACGCGACCGGCGTGCGGCACGTCTTGGTCAACGGCACCCAGGTGTTGAAGGACGGCGAGCACACCGGGGCGACGCCGGGCCGGGTAGTACGCCGGGCTCGCCAGGGCTTCTAACCTGTTGTCTGGAAACAAGATGACACGACTGCCCGCTGGCGGACACCGCCCCTTCGCGTGCGCTGGATGGTGCCCTGGCTGCTCCGCGTGAGGGCCACGAGGGCCAGGACTTCCCGGAACGCCTCTTTGGAGAGAAGCGAACACCGCTCTGCTGCGTCCCGCAGTCAGAAGCCGATTTGGAAATCCGCAGGCAGCTGGTCGGGGGCCGGCAACTCCTCCAGGCGCACCACGTGAGCGGCGGGCGGACCGCTCTTCAGCCGCTCCGACATCGCCTGGACGTCATCGAAGGGGCCGGCGAAAGCGATCTCCACGGTCCCGTCATAGCAATTGCGGACGAGCCCGCGCAGACCAAGGCGGCGCCCTTCGCGGTGGGCCCAGAAGCGAAAGCCGACGCCCTGCACCATGCCGTGAACTTTGAACGCTTTGCAGATCTCTTGATCGGCGCACATGACGGCGTACACGAGTCAGGTCTGGTCAGAAACGCGTACTGTGGTAATATGAGCTTTCATCGGGCAAAGAGCCAATGCGAGCGCAGCTCACATCCGAGAACGAGCGGCGCGAGGATCGCGAGAGTCAGATGACCGGGGTGTACGACGTCATTGTGGTGGGTGGTGGCCACGCCGGATGCGAGGCGGCGGCAGCGGCAGCGCGCCTGGGCGTGCGAACGCTTCTCGTGACGTCTTATCTGGCGCGGGTGGCGCAGCTGTCCTGCAACCCGGCGATCGGTGGCGTGGCGAAGGGTACGGTGGTCCGTGAGGTGGATGCGTTGGGCGGCCTGATCGGCCGAGCCACCGATCGAACGTCCATTCAGTTCCGCATGCTCAACCGGCGCAAGGGACCCGCCGTCTGGGCGCCGCGTGCCCAGTGCGACCGCTGGCTCTATCCCCGCGCCATGCGCGAGTTGTTGGAG
>CANPVY010000131.1 GCA_947581845.1 uncultured bacterium
GCGCTGGCATGGCCTGAAGCTCATGGAGACCGTCTTCCTGCTATTCTTTGGAATCCAGACGTTCATGGGGCAGATCGAGACGCTCGTCTTCGCGGACGCGCTGGACATCGGCGTCGCGCAAGTCCGCAGCATCGTGCTCTGCGGGGCAGTCACGGCGCTGCTCTTCGCGCCGCTGGCCGTGCTGATCCTGGGGAAGCTCAGGCGCCCTGCGATGGTGGAGGCGCTAGCTCGTCCACCGCTGTCGCAGCGTGCGGCGGTCTGGCGTGTGGCGCTGCTGCCGGTGATCTACGTCTGCCTGTACTTCCTGTTCGGCTATTTCGTCGCCTGGCAGTCGGCGGAGGTGCGCGAGCTGTACTCGGGCAGCACGGAACTCCAACCGTTTCTCGCGCACCTGTGGGGGCTGCTGCGTTCCGATCCCTGGATCTTCCCGCTACAGCTCGCACGCGGGCTGTTCTGGGTCGGGCTCGCGCTGCCGGTGCTGTTCATGATGAAGGGCGAGCGCTGGGAGACGTCGCTCGCCCTGGGCCTCTTGTTTGGCCTGCTGCTCACGACCCCGCTCTTGCTGCCCAACCCGTACATGTCCGCGACGGTTCGGACGGCGCACTTCATCGAGACCTCGACCTCGACGTTCCTCTACGGGTGGCTGATCGGCTGGTGGCTCAGGCCACTGCTGTCCGGCCGCCAGGTGGGAATCAGGTAGCTGTCAGGTACTCGACGTCCTCTGCTGTTCCCGCTCGGCGGCCGGCTCGCCGGATTCGACTGCGTCCCGCAGTTCCCCAGCGATCTTGTCGTAGCGCTCCAGTGCCTGTCGAGTACGCAGGTCCGCGCGCAAGCCGAGCCCGAGCATGGCAAGCATGCCGAGGACCAGCGCGCAATAGATGACGATGGGCAGCGGCACGTCGCGCAGAGTGAAGAGACCGAGACGCAGATCCACGGCCTCGCCGAGGTTCGCGTAGGCGAACCAGCCCAGCGCCACCACAGCGACAGCGCCGCCGAGTACCCGGGTCACGAGCGTCTTTCTACTCATGTCTCGATGGGGAAGCCGGTGAATGTGGCCCCGCTGGTCCCCGTGAGTGCGACCTTGAGATAGCGGCCGATCCACTCGTCGGGCCCAGGAATCAGGACGACCTTGTTGGTGTCAGTACGTGCCTGCAGGAGGTTGCCGCGCCGCGCACGTTTCTCGATCAGCACCTCCGCGGTCCTTCCCACCTGGGCGAGGTTCTTCTCGGCGGCGATCTCGCGGACGGTCGCGATCAGTCGCTCCAAACGGCCCTGTGCCACATGCTCTGGGACGAACCAGTCCTCTTTCATCCGCGTGGCCGGTGTGCCTTCACGCGGTGAGTAGCGGAAGGTGAAAGCATCGTCGTAGCGGACCGTCCGCAGCAGGTCGAGGGTCGCCTCGAAGTCGCTCTCGTCCTCGCCCGGGAACCCGACGATGATGTCCGTGGTGAGCGCGATGTGCGGGATACGCTGGCGCAGCGTATCCACTTTGGCCAGATACTCCTCACGCGTGTAGCGTCGCGCCATGCGCTTGAGCACACGGTTCGAGCCCGACTGCACCGGCAGGTGCAGGTGCGGGCAGATCGCTTCCTCCTCGGCCATCGCCTCGACGAGTTTGCGGGTCAGGTCCTTAGGATGCGGCGAGGTGAAGCGCACGCGCCGCACGCCCGGCAACCGCCCGACGGCACGCAGCAGGCTCGGGAAGTCCCACCCATCGTACGCATACGAGTTGACCGTCTGACCCAGCAGGGTGAACTCTGTGATCCCCTGCTGTGCCAGGCCCGTGATCTCCTGGAGGATCGCCAAGGGCTCGCGGTTCTTCTCCGGGCCGCGTGTATGGGGGACGATGCAGAAGGTGCAGCCGTAGTTGCAGCCGCGCTGGACGGGGATCCAGGCCGATACGGGCGAGTGGCGCCGCAGCTCAAGCCCCTCGTAGTTCTCCGCCGGATTGAGCTCGATCTCGACCACAGCCCCGCCGTTGCACTCCGCCCGCTCGATGAGCTGGGGCAGCGAGCGATAGGCGTCGGGCCCGATCACCATGTCCACGTACTCGGCCCGCTCGATGAGCTTCGCGCCCAGCCGCTGGGCCATGCAGCCGCAGACACCGATCAGCGTGCCCGGTCGTTGCCGCTTCACCCGGACCAGCTCCGCTACCCGGCCCAGCACCCGTTGCTCCGCGTGCTGGCGGACGGCACAGGTGTTCACCAGGATGACGTCCGCCTCCTCGGCCGCCGAGACCCGAGTGTAGCCGTCCGCCGCCAGAATCCCTTCCATGAGCTCGCTGTCGCTCAGGTTCATCTGGCAGCCGTACGTCTCCACCCAGTAGGTCTTCACGGTTCCGCTTCCGCTCGAGTGTAGGCGGTCGCCCTGAGGCCGCCGCCGGGAGCCGCCTCGATGCGCGCCAGCTGCATACATGGGCCTGCCGCCTTTAAGCTATCCGAGGCCGGCATCTTCAGGTAGTCGCCGCTGACGGCTGTGGCCAAGTCGTCACCCTCGAGCACGACCCGGGCGAGCGTTCCGACGCGCGCCCTGCGGTACGTCTCCGCCTTGCGGCGGACCAGCTCGCGGATCTCGCGCGAACGTTCAGCCTTCACTTGGGGCGGCACTGGGTCGGGCAGCCGTGCCGCGTCAGTGCCCCGGCGGCTCGAATAGGGGAAGACGTGCACGTAGGTGAAGGGCAATGCCTCGATGAGTCTCACGGTGCGACGGTGGTCCTCGTCCGCTTCGCCGGGGAACCCGACGATCACGTCCGTCCCCAGCCCCAGCGGTCGGACCCGCTCGCAGAGGCGTTCCACTCGGGCACGATAGTGGCGAGCCGCGTAGGGACGCCGCATCAACCTGAGCACCCGATCGCTGCCGCTCTGCAGCGGGACGTGCAGGTGCGGCGCGACCCGGCCGTCCGAGTCCGCCATCAGCTCGATCAGCGGGCCGTCAAGCTGGTTGCAATCCAGGGAACCTACGCGGAAGCGGACGCCAGCCACGCTATCGAGCAGAGACGCGAGCAGCGCGGCGAACGTCGTGCGCGGCTCCAGATCCTTCCCATAGAGGCCGATGTGGATCCCGGTAAGTGAGATCTCCGGGTGGTGCTCGGCCAGCCGTCCAGCTTCCTCGATGACCGCTGCGGGACTGCGCGAGCGGCTGCGTCCCCGGGCGACGCGGATCACGCAGTAAGAGCAGCGCAGATCGCAGCCGTCCTGGACCTTGAGCCAGGCACGCGTGCCGCGCTCACAGCGATCGAGCGGGCCGCTCTCGCGCTCGTCGCCCGCGCCCGGGAGAAGTCGCAAGCTGCTCGCCACGGCCTGCGGATCCTGACCGGGCACCACAGCGGTCACGCCCTCCAGCAACCGGATCGCCTCTCCTGACACCGCGGCGGCGCAGCCGGTCACCAGCACAGGGAGCCGGCCGTGCGAGCGTCGGCTGAGCGAGCGGACGTAGCGCCGCAGTTCCGCATCGGCGGCGTGGGTTACGGTGCAGCTGTTCACCACGACCGCATCCGCCTGTGCTGCGTCGCCGACGGTTTCGCAGCCGCGTAGCTCGAGCAGGCGGCGCAGGCACTCGCTATCGTACTGGTTGGCACGGCAGCCGAAGGTATGCAAATAGACGCGCTTGGGACGTGCGATCATCTGCAGCGCGGCCGGCATCACGGCGTGAAGACCGCCATCGAGAAAGACAGCCGCCGGAATGACTCCTCGATGCCGTGGGTAGAGCGGTCAGCGCGCCGCCCGAACTCGACGGCGGCGTCCAGACGGCCGCGCCCTTCACGGAGAGTCGCGCCGATCCCCAGGCTGACAGCACGCTCCCAGGGAGCGTCGCTGCCCAACCTGAACGGCAGCCGCTCCAGCGATCCGCCGAGCCGGACGAAGAGCGCTGAAGTCGGCCCAGACAGCGCACGGAGCTCGACGCCGGTCCCGACGCGCCAGACATCGGAGCTGCCGGGCTCCGGAAGCTCCGTGTCGAGTGCCGACCAGTTCTCCCAACCCAGAGCGATTGCCGCAATGAAGTCGGGCGTCAGCTGCCACGAGCCCCCGAGCTGCAGTGCGAGCGGGAGATCCAGGTCGAGCTCCTGGCCGGTACTGTCGTTCCTGGCCTGCAGGCCCGGGCCCCAGCCGGCGACGGCGCCCAGGATCATCTCTCGCATCGGCTGGTACTCAGCCCCCAACTCCAGGCCCCAACCCTGGTACTGTATGGCTGTCGCCGAGCGATAGGTGAGGAACGGGCTTGGGAACTCACGCTCAATGCTACGCCGCACCTCGCCGGTGTAGTACAGACCGGACACGCCGAGCCCCCAGTGCGCCGACAGCACGCCAGCCAGCTCGACGCGCAACTGTGATATCCCGCCGTCCGAGCTACGTGTCTCGATGAAGGGAATGTCCTCGGTCGAGAGGCGCAGCGTGTCCACGTACGCGACCGACCAGTCCTGATCGAGGAAGCCGCCGAACGCGGCTCCCACCACCCAGCGCCCGCCGAACGGGATCACAAGACGCCCGAGCGGGAAGTCGGCGGTCTCGGTTTCACCGCGCAAGACGTCGCCGCTCACAGTCCGACTCTCCGGCATCAGTGTGAGCCAGAAGCCGGGCAGGCTGACACGCGCGAGCGAGGCAGGGTTGACAGCCGACAGGTTGCCACCGTGCAGAGCGACGGCGGCACCGCCCATACCCCGCGCCCGTGCGTCGAGCGGCCTCATCGGCCGACCCAGGCCCGCACTACCCAGCACGTCCTCCTGGGCGAAAGCTTGCCCCGACACGAATAGGAGCAGGGCCAGCAGCAGAGCGAGATGGGGTGGCCACCTCATGGGATCGTGAACTCCGTCGGCGGCGTGAACACGATGCGCAAGCGCGGGACGAACGCCGGATCGCCGTCCGCGGAACCGAACTCCCAGAATCCGAACGTCGCGGCCTCTGGCTGGGCGCGTATCACGATCCGTAGCGGTGTACCCGACTCCGTAGCTGTCTCGGTCCAGCGCTGCAGGCGCGACGTGATACCGACGCTCAACGTCTCGCCGACCTGCAGTGTATCGGGCACGACCGTGAGGACGCTTTCCCCGATCCCCTCGCCCACCGGCGTCTTGCGCCCGTAGACCCGGAAATCGTCGACCACGTCGTACGCGACGACCGTGAACGCGGCCTCCGCCGCGAAGGGCGGATCGGGAGACCCGAGGCTGCTGAGCACGATCTCGGCTCGGCTCACCGTCGCACCCCGCAACGTCAGCTTCTCAGGCGACCCTGCGACGGTCAGCGAGTCGGGGACGAACACCTCCAAGAAGGTCCTCCAGCCCTGCACGCCACCGATCCTGAGCACGCCGGAAACCAGGGGAGACGGCTCGGGGTCGAAGATGAACGTGCTGGCGGTCGCCAAGACGCGCTGCGTGTAGGAGGTGTCGGGTGCCGCCTCCGGCACGAGCTCGTAGAGAAGCTGGGGAGACCCCGTCATCAGCAGACCCGAGTCGGCCACCACAACGGCCAGTCCGGTGTTCACCTGAAGCGTATCGTTCCACGCCCGGATCAGCGAGTCCGAGAGCTCGCCGAACTCGAACACGAGGCTGTCAGTCAATTCCGCCAGCAGCGCCTCGCTGAGGACCGCGCCCAGTGCTCCGCCCGGCGCGGACCACGGCTCGCGCACCCCCAGTGTATCGACCGCGTAGTTCCACGTGGCCGAACTCTCATCCCAATCCTGCTCCAGCGCCCGCAGCTGAAGGGTCGTGCCGCCCGCAGGCAGCTCCGAGCGCAACGAATCCACGTCGAGGATGACTCGCGCCGAGTCAAAGCGGAGCGCTCCCGACCTTGCTCCGGCCACGACAACGCTGTCCGTGATCAATCCGAAGCGAGTCAGAGCACGGCTCGTCAGGACCCCCCTACCATCCTCGATCCGCTGGAAACTCGCGGCGGACGCGCGCGTGAATCCGCCGAAGATGGTGTCTGCCCAGCCCTCCAGCTGGCTCGGATCGACCAGAACCTCGACGGTAGCCGCAGAACCACCCGGCCCCTGGCCTGGATCCACGGAGAGCAGCTCGGCGCGCTCGCAGCCGACAGCCGCAGCGGCGCAGGCGGTCACGAGCAGAAGGCCGCGAGTCCTCCTCACCCAGCCTCCCCTTCCTGCTTGGATACGGACCGGTTCGACAGGCTCACGAAGCGCAGTCGCAGTTCGGAGAGCGCCGTGCTCAGCAGCTCCTGCTCCTCGGCCATCAGATTGCCCTGCGTCTTCGCCTCCAGCACGGCCAAGGTGTCGATCAGCTGCCGCGCTCCGGCCAGTCCATCGCGCACGCGCTTCTGAACCTCCTCCGGAGACAGCTTCTCTTCCTGCGACTCTGCGGACGCCGGCTGAGCCGTAGGCCCGCCCGATAGGAGCAACTCCACCTGGCTCAGCACGGCCACTGCGGATGTCGCCAGGCCTGCCACGAGGCCCTTGAAATCGACTTTCTCCTGCGTTTCCTCGTTCATGGAAGTCATCCGAGGTTGGCTGTCAGTACTCAGCTAAGCGGGGACGTAGCGGCGCGGCAGCCGCTGGGTCAAACCCGTCAGGATCTCGTAGTCGATCGTCCCGCAGCGTTTCGCCACCGTGCTCAGGCCCGTCGGCCCGTCCTGCGGCCCACCGATCAGCGTGGCCACGGAGCCAGGAGCTACCCCATCCAGCTCGGTCACATCCACGACCGTCACATCCATACACACACGCCCAATGATCGGTGCCTCGCTCTCGCCGAAGCGCACAAAGCCGCTGTTGGACAGCTCGCGCCGCAGGCCATCGGCGTAGCCGATCGCCAGTGTAGCCCAGCGGGACGGTCGTGGCGCTCGGTAGGTAGCACCGTAGCTGGCCGTCCAGCCCTCCGGCACGTCGCGGACGGCGGTGACACGCGCCTGCACGGTGACCACCGGCCGCGGTCGCAAAGGCAGGTCGCCGGCGACACCGCCGTAGAGGAAGATGCCGGGCCGGATGAGATCGGCTGCATACTCAGGCCAGCGGGCTGCCGATGCGCTCGCTGCCGTGTGCAGAACGCCCCCGGCACGCTTGGGAAAGGCAGCGACGCACGTCTGGAAGCGGTCCCACTGCTCACGCGTCGGCTCGGCGTCCGGCTCATCGGCGGAGTGGTAGTGGGTATAGGCGGCCTCCCAAGAGAGATCGGCCTCACAGGCCTCCAGAACCCGGGGCAGCCAGCGCGCTAGGTCCGCCTGATGGAAGCCGCAGCGTCCCATCCCGGTGTCGATCTCGAGGTGGAACGGCAGGCGACGCCCGCTGCGCCGGGCCACGTCGCGCCACCGTTCCAAGGCCTCAAGGTCGCCGATGGCGGGGGTGAGATCAGCTTCTGCCGCAAGTTCCAGCTCCTCGGGCGTGCAGAAGAACAGGAGCACACGCCGGTCGATCCCCCGCTCCCGCAGCTCGATCCCCTCCGTCAGCGCGGCCACCGCGTAGCCCCAGGGTTGGCGAGGCTCGAGCGCCCGCACCACCGGACACAAGCCGAGCCCGTAAGCGTTCGCCTTGACCACGGGTAGCATCCCGACCCGCGGCTTGGCCCGCTCGGCCAGGCTGTCGTAGTTTGCGACGAGCGCACCCAGGTCCACTTCGACCCAGGCGCGCACGGTAGACAGATCGCCTGTATCCATCGAAGAGTACGGCCGTCAGTATAGAGGGCCGCCATGAGCGATGCAAGAAATGTCTGATATGACGAGATCTCCAGCCGACGCTGCGCCGGGCGGGCCCGGCGTACTCGATCGGGCCCTCGCCCTGGTTCGCTTTCTGAGGGCCGGCTGCCCATGGGACGCTGCCCAGACACCGGTCTCGCTGACGCCCTACCTGCTGGAGGAGTCGCTAGAGCTAGCTGACGCCATCGTGGAGGGGGCGAGCGACGAGCGGCTGCGCGCCGAGATCGGTGACCTGCTGCTCAACGTCGCCTTCCAGATCGTGCTGGCCGAGGAGCGAGGTGCCTTCCGGGCTGAGGACGTCATGAGGACGCTCGAGGAGAAGATGCGCCGCCGGCATCCGCACCTTTATGGCGATGCGGAGGAGCGTCCTCATTGGGAGGCCGAGAAGGCGAACGAGCGTCTGGGCCACGATGTCTTCGAGGGCCTGGCGCGGAACCTCGACCCGCTCTCCCGCGCCCAGCGCCTCCAGGACCGCGCTGCCGGCGTCGGCTTCGACTGGGATCACGCACGCGACGCCTTCGAGAAAATCCGTGAGGAGGTCGATGAGGCGGCGGCGCATCTCGAATCCGGTGATAGCGGCGGCCTGGAGCAGGAGCTGGGCGACCTGCTCTTCGCCTGCGTCAACGTGGCGCGCCTCTCGGGCCTACACGCGGGCACCGCGCTCCGGCTCGCCAACGCGAAGTTCGAGCAGCGCTTCGCGCAGCTGGCCGAGCTGGCCGAGCAGCGGGGTCTCAAGCTGGGCGAGGCCTCGCTGGCCGAGCTCGATGCGCTCTGGGATGAGATCAAAGAAGGTGGTCACGCCTGATCCCGGTCACCCCTCGGCCGACCACCGACACTCGACTTACGGACATAGAGGATTTGAAGATCCTGATCCCCTTGACGGTCAACGCGATTGAGAATGGCCTCCTCCGGGAGGAGTACAAAGGGGACATGAAATGAATTGCAACTGGAAGCGAATGTGCTGCGATAACGCTGACGGGCGAAGGGCAGCGCCACTAAGGACTCGGGTGAACTCAGCTTCCGCAGCCGTGCGAACACGTACGGTCCTGGCTGTCGTGGCGACTCTCTTTGCACCCTCTCCCCTTCTTGCTCAATCGCGTGAACTCGAACCTGGCGTACGAGTTCGGGTGACAGCTCCGAGCTTCCAGCTCAGCCCTCTGATCGGATCATTCCAGGAGCTGGATGCGAGACTCTCCCGGCTTACCCTCTTGACTGGAGGTGACGAAGTCGAAATTCCCATCTCCGCTGTCAGACAGCTTGAAGTAAGTCAGGGGACAAGGTCGTATGCAGGTCTTGGCGCTGCTATAGGACTTGGAGCGGGCCTAACCTATGCAACAACTCTGGTCATTCTCGGTGAAGGCGCCATGTCCGGTGACCTTCTCTACCTTGGATATTGGATAGCTGGAGGGACTGGGGCTCTCGTTGGTGCCATAGTCGGGTCGCTAGTCGAGACTGAGCGCTGGGAGGGGGTGCCGGTAGAGAAGTTGCGAATAAGCATTGTTTCAAATGGGCGCAGTGGTTTCGCGATCTCACTGGCAATTAGCCATTGAATATGATCATAGCGATTGACTTGTAGATGACTACGCTGATGCAGCCCACAGGACTAATGTGCTACCCGCAGCACGGGTGTCTAGTGGGTCACTTGAAAAGTGGGATGAGTTACCTTATATGTGACTGGTAAGGAGACCCACCAAACCCATGCGCCCGAAAGCCAAGTTTCCCGATCTACCCAAGGCCTCGGAAATCCCCAAAAGAACACCGAAACAAAGTGAATTACGGATAGATGCGCTTAAGGGTGCGCGGGAAGGCGATCGTCTCGCGGATGTGGTGGACGCCGCAGATCCAGGCCACGGTCCGTTCCAGGCCCAGCCCGAAACCGCTGTGTGGGAACGTACCATAGCGCCTGAGATCCAGATACCAGCCGTACGCCTCTTCCGGTAACCTCTCCTCACGTATCCGCGCCAGCAGCCTGTCGTAATCGTCCTCGCGCTGGCTGCCGCCGATGAGTTCGCCGTAGCCCTCCGGGGCGATGAGGTCGTCACAGAGAACCGTCCGCGGATCGTCGGGGTTCTCCTTCATGTAGAAGGCCTTCGCTCGCTTCGGGTAATTGTAGACGAAGACGGGCCGGTCGGATTCAGCAGCCACGAGCGTCTCGTCGTCGGCGCCCAGGTCGTCGCCCCATTGGATCGACGAGCCGAGCGACTGGAGCTTGGCGACCGCCTCGTCGTAGGCGACGCGCGGGAACGGCGGCACGACGCACTCCAGCCGCGAGATGTCGCGCTCCAGCGACTCCACCAGCTCGCTGCGGCAGCGTTCCAGCGCCCGCGCCACGACGTAGCAGACGAGATCCTCTTGCAACCGCATGTTGCACTCACTATCACACCACGCCACCTCCGGCTCGACCATCCAGAATTCGGTCAAGTGCCGGCGGGTTTTCGATTTCTCGGCGCGGAACGTGGGTCCGAAGCAGTATACCCGCCCCAATGCGGCAGCCAAGGCCTCGTTGTAGAGCTGCCCGGTCTGCGCCAGGTAGGCCGTCCCCAGGTCGAAGTACTCGGTGGAAAACAGCGTGCCAGCCGACTCGCCGATGGCGCCCGTGAGGATCGGCGTGTCGATATTGACGAAGCCGCGCTCGTAGAAGAAGTCGCGGATCGCCTTGACCACCTCATCGCGCACCCGCATGATCGCCACCTGCCGCAGCGTCCGCAGCCAGAGGTGACGGTGCTCGAGCAGGAACTCGACGCCGTGCTCCTTGAGCTGGATGGGGTAATCCTCAGCCGAGGGACCGATGACTTCGACATCGCTGACGGTCAGCTCGCAGCCGCCAGGCGCTCGCGGGTCCGCGCGTACCGTTCCGCACACCCGCAGGCTGCTCTCGTAGCTCAGCCCCTCCAGCCGCGCCCAGACCTCCGGCGCCACCTCACCCTGGCTGACCACGGCTTGCACCAGCCCCGTGCCATCGCGTACGATGAGGAATATGATCTTGCCGCTCGAGCGCTTGTTATGCAGCCAGCCGTGAACGGCGACCGCTTCACCAATGTGGCCGGCCAGATCGCTGATGTGAGTGTTCTCACTCATTCCGATGGATCACGAGAGGTGCCCGCCCGAACCCGAGTAGCGCAGCCAGCCGCTCGCCAGAGCCCAGCCGACGCGCCCGCCGACGACGTGTTGGCTCGGGCGGCGAAGATAGACGCGGCCCTGAGGGGTGTCAAACTCCGCGGCGGGCCGCGAGC
The DNA here is from genome assembly GCA_947581845.1 of uncultured bacterium. Classification (GTDB taxonomy): domain Bacteria; phylum Gemmatimonadota; class Gemmatimonadetes; order Palauibacterales; family KS3-K002. The sequence continues at coordinate 10,868 of CANPVY010000131.1, forward strand.
CATCGTGTGGCTCGGCCTCGCCGCGCTGCCCTGGCTCGCGTCGTGCACCCGTCAGGCGCGCCCCGCCCCCGTCGATGCCGGCGTCTACTGGCCCACCTACCTGGGAAACGCCGCACGAACCCCGTTTCTCAGCGAGCGCATCTCCGACGAGCTGCCCAGCGTCGTCTGGTCCACGCAGCTGGGCTCGGGGGTCCAGGGAATGCCGGTCGTCACCGACGAAGTGATCATCGCGGCCAGCTCCGACCGCTACATCCACACGCTGAGCCGCCAGGACGGCTCGACCTTCTGGCGTAAGCGCGTGGATGGCCTTCCGGTCCCACCGCTGGTGATCGGCGAGGTGATCTACACGGCCACCACGACGAAGAGCGGGCTCCGCAGCCTGCGCATCACAGATGGAGACGACGTCTGGAAGCACAAG
>CANPVY010000132.1 GCA_947581845.1 uncultured bacterium
AACGGTGTGCTGGAGATCTGCGCCCGTGAGGGGCTGGGCCTCTTGGTCTACTCGCCACTGGCGCGGGGTGTACTGACCGGCAAGTACACGTCCGTCGATGATGTGCCGCGCGACTCCCGGGCCGCCGACGAGCGCGACCGGCAGTTCATGGGTCCCTGGTTCTCAGCGGCAGGCCTCGAGAGAGTCCAGCAGCTGAAGGTGATCGCTGAGGAAGCCGGTCTCACGCTCCCCGAGATGGCCATCGCCTGGTGTCTGCGCCGTCGCGAGGTCTCCTCGGCGATCATCGGCGCCACGAAGGTCGAGCACGTCGAGGGTAACGCGGCCGCTGCGGAGATCGAGCTTTCTGACGAGGTCGTCGCGGCGATCGACCGGGTGGCCCCGGTCTAGCTGCCGGCGGGGCTGCGACGGCGAGCTTGGAGGGGCTCTACGAAGACCTCCATCACACCACCACAGACGGCGGGACTCCAGGAAAGGTAGTCGTCGGTGAGCTCGACACGGACGAGCCTAGGCACGCCCGTCTCGATGACCTCTCCCGTCACTTCCAGCACCTCCGCATCAGCGCAGCCACCGCCGATCGTGCCCAGCTGCCGACCGTCGGCGCCGATCAGCATCTTGCTCCCAGGGCCTCGTGGCGTGGAGCCTTTGACCCGCACCACGGTGGCGATCGCCATGGCCTGCTCGGACTCTGCGGCACGTACCGCCGCTGCGTAGATCTCGCGATCGTCCATCCCCTATTCGCCTCGCTGCTCCGTCCCGCGCGCCGGCGCCACGCGGTCGAGCACACGCTCCCTCTCACTCAACCGGCCGCCACTCCCACCGCGCCGGACGGCCACGAGCTCGGCGGCGATGGCGAGCGCGATCTCTTCCGGTGTCTCGGCGCCAATGTCGAGCCCGATGGGTGCGTGGACCGGGCCGAGCCGCTCGCGGTCGACACCATCACGCACCAGTGCCTCGAACGTCGCCCGCACGCGCCGCCGACTCCCGATCATGCCCAGATAGGCCGGAGGGGCCTCCATGCTGAGCAGTTGCAGGATACAGTCGTAGTCGTATTTGTGCCCGCGGGTCACGAGCACCACACAGGTATCCGGCCCGACCACGACGTCTCTGAACGGATCTTCATAGCTCACCACCAGCAGACGAGTCGCCTCTGGGAACCGTTCGTGACTGGCGAACTCAGGCCGATCATCGAGGATCGTCACCCGGAACCCCAGCAGCGCCGCGAACCGGGATAGCGCTTGACCTATGTGACCGGCACCCACGATGAGAAGCTCGGGCACGGCATGCTGTGGTTCCACATAAAGCGTCCAGCTCCCGCCGCTCAGCTCCAGCTCGCGGGTGCCGCACGATCGGGCCGCCAGCGCTTCGCGTGCGTATTCCACCGCCCGTTCGTCCAGCTCCGCCGAGCCCAGTGCGCCCCTCACCTCCTCGGCGCTAACGACCAGCCGTCGCCCTACGGCATCATCGACAGGCGCCCGCACGACGGTCACCAGCGCCACGGGCGTGCCGCCCTCCAGCGCCGCTAGCGCGTGTCGCGCCGCCTCTGCGGCCGAGACGACGTCAGCCTGACTGCCACTCACTCGCGTGCTCCCAAGTACTCGTCCAAGTCGGCAGGCGTATCCACATCGATGAGCACGCCGCGGTCGTCCACCTGTACGTCTTCCGCTTCGCCGCGGTAGCGGTGCACCAGGGAGCGTGCCCCCTCAGGCAAGTCACCCTCCAGCAATTCGCCGAACAGCGCCGCGCTGAACAGTACGGGATGGCCGTGCTTACCCTCATACACCGGTCGCACAATAGGCGCGCCCCGACGCTTGAAGGCCTCGATCAAGGCGGTGACCGTGAGCGAACGCACCAGCGGGTGGTCGACCGGCTGGACGACCGCCGCCTCCACCTCCTGCGGTAACGCACGCAGCGCAGCGCGCAGCGAGTCGATCTGCTCCGTGCCAGACCCGGCACCCGGGGTCGGCCGACCTCCGGCGCTGACCGCGACCTCACTGAACTCGGGATCCTCCGTGTTCAGCACGACGACGACATCCTCGCAGCCGCCCAGGCTGAGCGTACGCACAGCCCGCTCGAGGAACGTCTCCTCACCCACCTTGAGTAGCGCTTTTGGCCGACCCATGCGTCGAGACTGGCCACCGGCGAGCACGATTCCGGCGATCATGTCTGCAAGATGTTACCGGCAGCGAGCAGCGTCAAAGCGATCAGCCAGGAACACATACAGCCGACAGGCTAGCTGCGAGCCTGCAGTCTCAACCGCTCTTCGACGCGGCCAAGATCTCCTCGACCGCGCTGAACTTCAGACGTGGACGACCCCGCTCCTTGCCCCTCAGCTCCTCCAGTTCCTGGACGCGCCGCCAGTCCGCCCAGGACACGAGATCCGGCTGGACCCGACGGACGAGCTGCTCCGCCATGACGGGGTCAGGTCGTGCGGGAGTCAGCAACACACCGGCAGTCGCGTCTTCCAGCATGCAGGCCACCGTCTCGCCAGCGTCGGGCTTGTTGGTGCCAATGCCGCCGGCAACCCCGCGCTTGATCCAGCCAACGACGTAGAAACCGCGCAGCGGTTTGCCGGTCTCGGGATCGAAGACGCGGCCGTCCCTGTTCGGAACAAGGCCACGCGGCTCGTCGAAGGGTAGGTCGGCCAACGGCACACCCCGGTGGCCGACCGAGCGGATGACCATGTCCACCGGCAGATCCTCGAAGCGGCCGGTGGGCTCTGGACGAAGCGACCCATCCCGGCTCGCATACAGCTGATTCCTGAGCAAACGCATGCCCGTGACCTGCCCCGAGTCGTTGCCGTACAATTCGACCGGTGAGACGAGGAAGCGCAGCGTCAGCTGCTTCGGCTTGCCGCTCCTCGGCCGGCTTGCGAAGCTCTGGAGGATCTCGACCTTCGTGAGCACTTCCCTGTCGTGGCTCTCCTCCAGGGCAGCCTGGCTGAGCGGGTCGAGTTGCATCTCCTCCGGCAGCATCCGGATGTCCGCCCCGGGCAACTCGCCCAGCTGCTGGATCTCCGGGTTTGTGAAGGCGGCCTGTGCCGGCCCGCGGCGGCCGAGCAGGTAGACTTCCTTGATGTCGCTCCTTGCCAGGGCATCCGCCGCGTACTCTGCGATGTCGGTGCTTGCCAGTTCCTCCGGAGTCCGACAGAGAATGCGCGCCACGTCGACCGCCACGTTACCCAGGCCGACTACGGCCACCCGCTCCACCGAGAGATCGAACTCGATGTTGCGATAGTCAGGGTGGCCGTTGTACCAGCCGACGAAATGGATCGCTGCATAGCTCCGTTCCAAGTCCTCACCGAGGATACCCATGCGGCGGCCAACCTGGGCGCCAGTGGCGCAGCAGATCTGGTGGTAGTGAAGTCGTAGATCGCTGATAGTGACGTGTGTACCCACCTCCACGTTGCCGAAAAAGCGGAAGCTGGGGTGGGCCGCCGTCTTCTCGAACACACGCGTCACGTTCTTGATCCTCTCGCGGTCAGGCGCGACGCCGAACCTCACTAGGCCGTAAGGCACCGGCAGTCGGTCGTACATATCCACCTGGACAGCCAGCTCTGGCTGCCTGAGCAGCCTATCCGCCGTGTAGAAACCCGCGGGCCCTGAGCCGACAATCGCTACCCGCAGCGGCTGGACCTCGGTACCCGGTCGTGTCATCGGCCGCTAGTCGTCGCTCTGCCCGCTACCATATTGGCACCCGATTCGCTCAAGCCCGGCGCCGCACAATCATAGGAAACTCGCCAGCCCCCGGCGACCCGGGCATCCCAAACTGACCTTGCCCCGCGGA
>CANPVY010000133.1 GCA_947581845.1 uncultured bacterium
GGGCGATGACATCGTGCCCATCCCCGGCACCACGAAGCGGGCGAACCTGGAGCAGAACGTCGCCGCGGCGGATGTCGCGTTCACAGCGGACGAACTGGCCCGGATCGACGAGGCGGCGCCGAAAGGCGCGGCGGAGGGTACGCGTTACCCGGAGGGTTCGATGCGGCTGCTGGGTCTGTGAGGAACATCGCGGCGGATCGCCCGCGCGCCGCCGCTATTGCGGGGCAGCACTCGGCGCGTAGCGGACGTGGATCTCCGTCCGGGCCTCCGGCACGAGCTTGCTGACGCGAGCCTCCCTGACGTGCACTGAAGGTATGACCTGACCGGTCCAGTTCAGCGGGTCGAACTCGTCATCCCCCGGCCAGAAGTAATCGCCGGAGAGGAGTTCCGCGTGGCTCCAGCCCGCGAGGTTCTCCTCGTAGAACTCGAGCACTTGCTGCGGTTCGTCCGCTGTGAAGAGGATGATGACGGGCAGGGTCTCCACGGGCTGGCCGCGTCCCGCGCGCACCGGCCTGCCTGGAACTGTAGCGACCACCACGGCCCCGGGGTAGGGCGGTGCCTGCACCTCCGACAAAGCTGGCACCTGTGCGGTCTGCAGGGATCGGATTTCCATCTGCAGGAGCGGGTCACGGCCCGTCAGCTCGGGTGGCCCCGCCTTGGGGGCGTAGGGCTGGGTCTGGGCTAGCGCCGCGTGGCCCATTGTGGCCACGCAGACGAGCGTGAGCGCGGCCCAACACAGGGGATCTCGCATACTGTCCTTCCCTCGGGCGTCTTAACCTGGGATTCTCGGTAACTCTCACGACTCGCGCAAGCCGCGACCGCTGACTTGCCGGCGATGGCGTTTGGGGAAACTGGATTCGCCCCCGCTACGTCATAAAAGATAGAGGGGTGGTTGGGTGTGGAGGTTGGCGGCGTCCAGCCGGCGGGTAGAATTCACCGGCGCCCCTGCCGCCCCCGGCTGGGCGACCGCCGTCCTGTGCCACAGGCGTTCTATGTACAAGACGTGCATATACTGCAACCGTAGCCTCGGGACGAACGAGGTTGTCGAGGACTTCCCGGTGGGCCGCAGGCTCGCCTTCGATCAGGCGAAGGGGCGTCTCTGGGTGATCTGTGAGCGCTGCCGGCGCTGGAATCTGTCACCGCTGGACGAGCGCTGGGAGGCGATCGAGGAGTGCGAGCGGGAATTCCGCGACGCGTCCCAGCGTTTCTCGACCGAGAACATCGGGCTGGCGCGATTGGCCGAGGGCCTCGAGCTGGTGCGGATCGGTCGGCCGCAGCGCCGCGAGTTTGCCGCCTGGCGCTACGGCAAGCAGTTCCTCAAGCGACGGATCGTCACGCTGGTCAAGCTTGGGGCGCGGATCGGCGTGGCGCTCGGGATGATGTTCACGGGAGTCTACGCGTTTGGCGTGATCGTGGAGCAGCAAGACCGGGTCGTCGCCCGAGTGAAATCGAGAGACGGGCGCAGGCTGTTTGTCACCCTCAAGGACGCGCGCAAGGTGCAGTTGGTGCGGGCGCCGGAGCGGGAGGACGACTGGATGCTGAGCGTGCCCTACCGGCCGCGCGAGCGGAACTGGGGGATCATCGGCTGTTTCGGGAAAGGGAAGCGCCAAACCGAACAGCTGGATGGCCCGGGCGCGATTCGCGCGGCAGGCCACATCCTGCCCCGGGTCAATTCGTTCGGCGGATCGAACTCGCAAGTGCAGGACGCCGTGCGACTGATCGAGGAGGCGCGCAGCCCGGAGCGCGTCTTCGCCGTCGCCGCTGCCCGACCGGGCGAGGAGCGCTGGGACGCGAGGAACATTTTCCCGGTAGAAGCCAGTCGGGTCAGCGGTATGGGCGCGACCGTTCGTCTGGCGTTGGAGATGGCGGCGCACGAGGAAACGGAGCGTCGCGCCTTCGAGGGCGAGCTGGCACTGCTCGAAGACGCGTGGCGCGAGGCGGAGGAGATCGCCGCGATCGCCGACCGATTGCTGATCCCGGAGAGCGTGGAGGACTGGATTCGCCGGCAGAAGGAGAAGCTGGCCGGTTCTGTTCGCTAGCCGCGAGCAGGACCCAACTGAACGACACGGTGTAGAGGCCAGGAGTCCGTCCCCGCACTCGCTCTCGGCCGAAGCCAAGGGCCGGAGACAGCATGTACCGGACTTGCATCTACTGCAACCGCAACCTCGGCGACAACGAGGTTGTCGAGGAATTCCCGATCGGACGCCGTCTCGCCTTCGACTCATCGAAAGGGCGGCTGTGGGTGGTCTGCGAGCGCTGCCGGCGCTGGAACCTCACGCCGCTGGAAGAGCGCTGGGAGGCGATCGAGAGTTGCGAGCGGCAGTTCCGCGCCACACGCCTCCGTTACTCTACTGACAACATCGGACTGGCCCGCCACGGGGAAGGGCTGGAGCTGGTGCGTATCGGCAGGCCGTTGCGCCCGGAGTTCGCCGCCTGGCGTTACGGCAGGGAGTTCATCAAGCGCCGGATCGGCAGGATGTTCAAGGCGGGAGCCCAGGCGTTGGGCTTCATGGTCTTCCACATGGCCGGGATCCTGTTCTTCTTCGTCGCCGACGACAACAGTCGGGTGGTGGCCCGTGTGCGGGGTGCGGACGGTCGCCGGCTGACCATCATCCGTAAGGACCTGAAGGAGCTGCAGCTGGTGCCGGGTGAGGCGCGCGGCGGCTGGTCGCTCACCGTGCCCTTCCGACCGCGTGAGCGGTTCTGGTTGTTCGGCCGCCGCGGCCGTGGCGAGCGCCAGACGGTCACGCTCGACGGTGGTGTGGCTGTTCGCGCCGCCGGTCACATCCTTCCGCGGATCAACTCGTTCGGCGGCACGCGAGCGGAGGTTCAGACCGCCGTGCAACTGATCGAGGAAATCGGCGAGCCGGAGCGCCTGTTCGCCGTGGCGCCTAAGCTGGTCGGTCAGACCCGTTTCACCCGCATGGACTCGCACACACGTCTCGCGCTGGAGATGGCGGCGCACGAGGAGAGCGAGCGGCGCGCCATGGAGGGCGAGCTAGCGGCGCTGGAGGCGGCCTGGCGTGATGCCGAGGAGATCGCCGCTATCGCCGACCAGTTGCTCATCCCCGAGAGCATCGAGGAGTGGATCCGCAGGCAAAAGCGAATCATGGCAGGCGACCGCGACGCGTCCGAGTGAGCACGCATGTTCAAGACCTGCATCTACTGCAATCGTAACCTCGGGCACAACGAGGTCGTCGAGCACTTCCCAGTCGGCCGCCGGCTCGCCTTCGACCAGGAGCAGGGTCGGCTGTGGGTGATCTGCGAGTTCTGCCGGCGCTGGAACCTGAGTCCGCTGGACGAGCGCTGGGAGGCGATCGAGGAGTGCGAGCGCCAGTATTACGAGACGCCGCAGAGCTTCTCGACCGACAACATCGGCCTGGCGCGATTGGCGGAGGGGCTGGAGTTGGTGCGCGTCGGCAAGCCCAGGCGACCCGAGTTCGCCGCCTGGCGCTACGGGCGCGAGTTCCTGCGCCGCCGCATCCGTACCGCGATCATCACGGGGGCGCAGGTGGCGATCTCAGTAGCGGCCTCGCTGGCGGGGGCCGACATTTTCTGGTTCTTCATCTTCGGCGGCAAGAAGCGGATCGTGGCGCGCGTGCACGATGACGAGGGCACGCGCTTGTGCGTGGTGCGCAAGGATCTCGACCAGGTTCGGCTCGTTCGCGCCGGCACGCCGGACGGCTGGTCGCTCCGGGTGCCCTACCGGCCCGTGGAGAAGATCGGGTTCTTCACCGCCACGGGTAAGGGCAAGCGCGAGAGCGCTCTGCTCAGCGGCCCGACCGCCGTCCGAGCGGCGGGGCACATCCTGCCCAAGGTGAACTCGTGGGGTGGGACAAACGCACAGGTGCGAGCGGCGGTGACGCTGGTCGAGGAGGCGCGCAGCCCGGAGCGGCTGTTCGAGCGCGTGGCTGCCGAGCGGGACGCGGGGCGGCGGCGGGTCGCCTTCGAGAGCAAGGCCGACGTCGTGAAGAAGATGGATGGCAACGTGCGATTGGCTCTGGAGATGGCGGCGCACGAGGAGAGTGAGCGGCGCGCGCTGGAGGGCGAGCTGGCGATCCTGGAGCGGGAGTGGCGAGAGGCGGAGGAGATCGCCTCTATCGCCGACCGGCTGCTCATCCCGGAAAGCGTGGAGAACTGGATCCGCAAGCAGAAAGAGAAGCTGGCGCCGTCGAATAAATAGGTGGCGAGTCGGGTATACTCACACGGGAACTGCCGTTCCGCGCGCTCCCCGGCTGGTACTCAGGTCGACGACACGGCGCTCGTATGTATAGAACCTGCATCTACTGCAACCGTAACCTCGGGACGAACGAAGTCGTCGAGCACTTCCCGGTCGGCCGCCAACTCGCCTTCGACCAGGAGCAGGGTCGGCTGTGGGTGATCTGCGAGGCCTGCCGGCGCTGGAACCTCACGCCGCTGGACGAACGCTGGGAGGCGATCGAGGAGTGCGAGCGCCAGTTCTACGACACATCGCAGAGCTACTCCACCGCCAACATCGGCCTCGCACATCTGCCTGAGGGTCTGCAGCTCGTGCGCATCGGTAGGCCGAAGCGGCGCGAGTTCGCTGCCTGGCGCTACGGACGCGAGTTCTGGCAGCGTCGGGTGCGCAGCGTGATCAGTACGGCGGTGCAGGTGGCTTTCGGCGTGGTCAGTGTCATCGCCGGCGCCAACATCCTGCCGGCGATCATAGCCATTAGACAGAACCGGGTGGTGGCACGGGTTCGCGACGATAAGGACCGCCGCCTGTTCATCACGCCGAAGGAGGCGAAGCGGGCGAAGCTGTACCGTAGCGATTCGTCCGAGGAGTGGTCGGTGGAGGTCTCCTATCGCCCCGCCGAAAGAACGTTCCTCGCCTGGAACCAGGGCAAGGGCAAGCGGCAGAGCGTCCTCCTCTCCGGCCCCACGGCGATCCGCGTCGCCGGTCACATCCTGCCGCACGTGAACGAGTGGGGCGCCACCGACGCCCAGGTGCGCAACGCGGTGCAGCGGATCGAGGAGGCGCGCAGCGCGGAGCGCCTGTTCGCAGAAATCGCTCCGCAGCAGGGCGCGATCCGCATGCAGGGGATCTTCGAGGTGGACGCCACCAAGCTGACGAAGCTCGACTCGGAGGCGCGGTTGGCCCTGGAGATGGTTGCCCACGAGGACAGCGAGCGGCGCGCCCTGGAAGGCGAGCTGGCGCTGCTGGAGCAGGCCTGGCGCGACGCCGAAGAGATCGCCGCTATCGCCGACCGGCTGGCGATCCCGGAGCCGGTCGAGGACTTGCTGGAGGTGTGGAAGCGGGAGCTGCGGCGCTGAGCACCATGCTCAAGCGTCGCTCTGTGGCAGGTCGCCGGGTCAATACCAGATCCCCATGCGCAGGCCGCGCGAGTCCATCTGCAGCTGTTCGGGTATGTAGTGCGCTTTGCCACGCGCGATGCGCCAGGCACTCCAGGCGGCCGCATAGGCATCGATCAGATCGTCCTCGCCCGCCGGCTCGG